>NZ_JBZXVN010000067.1:0-6421 GCF_058892305.1 Pelagimonas sp. | reverse complement strand
CTGTACAGGTATAGGTTGTGGTGGCCGGGGGCCAGGGGCACTTAGCCAAGCTGCCTGTCGTCATTCCTATGCTGCGACGGTCCGCCGGATGCAAAAAGGCCCCGCGAAACACGCAGGGCCTTTTCGATTTTCAGATTAGGATCACCCGATTAGTGGGCTGGACCTTTGTCCCAGTCTTCCTGCTTTGGAAGCTGCTCGAACGTGTGCTCGGGCGGAGGGGACGGCAGGGTCCATTCCAGGGTGTCTGCGTATTCGTTCCAAGGGTTGTTCTCGGTCGCTTTGGCACCTGCGCGCAGGGCGTAGATGACGATCCCGAAGAACAGCAGGAACGAAGCAAAGGACAAGAACGCACCCAGCGACGACCAGTAGTTCCATGTGGCAAAGGCCTCAGGATAGTCGATGTAGCGACGTGGCATGCCCTGACGGCCCAAGAAGTGCTGAGGGAAGAAGGTCAGGTTGGCACCGATGAAGAACATCCAGAAGTGGATGTGGCCCAACGTTTCCGAATACATCTTGCCGGTCATTTTCGGGAAGTAGAAGTAGACCCCCGAGAAGATGGCAAAAACCGCACCCAGCGACATCACGTAATGGAAGTGTGCAACCACGTAGTAGGTGTCGTGGTAGCCACGGTCCACACCAGCTTGTGACAGAACAACGCCAGTTACGCCGCCAACGGTGAACAACATCAGGAAGCCCAGAGCGAACATCATTGGTGTTTTGAATTCAACCGAACCGCCCCACATGGTGGCAATCCAAGAGAAGACTTTCACACCGGTTGGAACCGCGATGACCATGGTCGCCAGCATGAAGTAAGACTGCTGACGCAGGCTCATGCCGACGGTGTACATGTGGTGTGCCCAAACAACAAAGCCCAAGGCCCCAATCGCGATGATCGCCCAAACCATTGGCAGGTAGCCAAAGACCGGCTTGCGCGAGAAGGTCGCGATCACGTGGGAGATGATACCAAAGCCCGGCAGGATCACGATGTAGACTTCGGGGTGACCAAAGAACCACAGGATGTGCTGGTACAGGATTGGATCGCCGCCACCGGCAGGATCAAAGAAAGTGGTGTCAAAGTTGCGATCGGTCAGCAACATGGTGATCGCGCCGGCCAGAACAGGCAGCGACAGCAGGATCAGCCAAGAGGTGACGAAGATCGACCAAGAGAACAGCGGCACCTTGAACAGGGTCATGCCGGGGGCACGCATGTTCAGGAAGGTGGTGATCATGTTGATCGCACCAAGGATGGACGAGGCACCCGAGACGTGAACCGCAAAGATCGCCAGATCCATCGAGTAACCTTGCTCATTGGTTGACAAAGGTGGGTAGAGAACCCAACCCACGCCGGACCCAAGCTGACCGTTGCCACCAGGCGAGAAGACCGAGCAAACCGCGAGGGTCGTACCGGCAACATAAAGCCAGAAGGACAGGTTGTTCATCCGAGGGAAGGCCATGTCCGGTGCGCCAATCTGCAACGGCATGAAATAGTTGCCAAAACCGCCGAACAGCGCCGGAATAACCACGAAGAACATCATCAGGATGCCGTGGCCGGTAATCAGCACGTTCCAAAGGTGTCCGTTGGGGGTACATTCCTCAACCGTGCGGGCGATCAGGAACCACCCTTCTTGACACATATACTGAACGCCGGGCTCCATGAGCTCCATACGCATGTATACGGTGAAAATAACTGAAACCAGACCCACAAGGGCCGAGACGATCAGGTAAAGAATCCCGATGTCTTTGTGGTTTGTGGACATGAACCAGCGGGTAAAGAACCCCCGGTTGTCCTCATGCTCGTGGCCGTGAATGGCGGCGTCTGCCATATCGTGCCTCCCTTTTGTCCCTACAATAGCGGGCGCGAAGAGAATCCCATCGCGCCCGTAAATTCTATTCATGTTTTAGAAGGTGATCTTTTGGTCGGCAACGGTGGTATTTGACGCAGATCAAACAATTTTGTCGCAGGGGGCGGATGATTTTACCCAAACCGGGCGTTCAACCCGTTTGAGACCTGAAAATTCGGTGCTGATGTGTCGGTGGGCGCATCCCAGCGCAAAAGAAAATGAGACCGGATGTTGTGATTGGAACATCGGCCGCACGCGCCCCAAATTCCGTGCACGGAATTTTAAAATCCATGTATGGATTTTGTTGCGCGCCGCGAGACCAAAGAGCACCTCACAAAGCGCGCAACATGGCGACGGGCAGGGGGCTTAAGCCGCCAGCGTGACTTTTTCTTCTACCAATTGCTCGGCGACAACATGCGGGGGCAGGCCAGTTTTGGCCGCCTCTGTCAAAATCGCATCAAGATTAGCCGCCAAGGCCTGCAACTTGCCTTCCAGCCACTCGGGCCCTTGGGCTTCGCCAAGGATTTCCGGCGTCGCATTGATGATGCCCCCGCCATTGGCCACAAAATCAGGTGCGTAAAGTATCCCGCGCGCCGCCAGACGGTCACCATCTTCTGGCGTCGCCAATAGATTGTTGGCCGCGCCACAGACCATTTTGCACGTCAGGGTTGGAATTGTCGCTTTATTCAACACGGCGCCGATGGCGCAGGGGGCGAAAATATCGACGTCTTGGCTGTAAATCTCATCCAACCCAACAACTTTGGCGTTAAAGGCGACAACCGCCTCGTCCAACGCCTCTTCGCTGACATCGGTTACAATCAACTCGGCTCCGGCCTCGTGCAACATATCGGCCAAATGCATGCCAACATGGCCCAACCCCTGCATCGCCACGCGTTTACCGGCCAGATCAGCGCTGCCAAACCGGTGCTTGGCGGCAACTTGCATCGACAAAAATACGCCGCGTGCTGTGATGGGCGAAGGATCGCCGGAGGCACCGGGAAGGCCCGCAACATAGGGTGTCTTGCGCGCAATGACGGCCATGTCGTCGGGGGTCATGCCCATATCTTCGGCAGTGCGATAGGCTCCGCCAAGCGTATCAACGGCCTCTCCAAAGGCTTCGAGAAGCTCTGGTGTTTTCTGCGTCGCGACATCGCCAATGATCACCGCTTTGCCGCCACCGAGGGCCAAATCAGCCGCTGCGTTTTTAAGCGTCATACCATGGGACAGGCGCAACACATCGATCAAGGCGTCGTCAAAGCTCGCGTATTCACGCATCCGCAATCCGCCAGCGGCCGGGCCTCGTGCGGTCGAATGGATCGCGATCAAGGCGCTCAACCCGCCGGGCAGGTTCTGAATATGCACAACGCGTTCATGGGTGGATATGGGCAATTCGGTGATGGTCATGTGGGTCCTCCTCAGATTGAAACAGGATAGTCGCGGCTGAGGACGGTTTTTCACTGTTTTTGCCTGCATTTTCGGGTAATATTGGTGGAAAATCTCAACTATGTAAGAAAAGCGTGATTTAATGGATGACTTGGACCGCAAGATACTAAGAATCCTGCAACAGGATGGCCGTATTCGCATGGCAGATTTGGCCGAACAGGTCGGATTGTCACCAACCCCCTGCGCCCGTCGGGTTGCGCGTCTGGAAGAAGACGGAGTGATCACCGGTTATGGCGCGCGGGTGGATCAACGCAAAATAGGGCAGGCGGTCACCGTCTTTGTAACGCTTGAGCTAGATCGTCAAAGCGTCGAGGTGGTGTCGGAGTTCACCAAGCGTGTTGCACTCTTCGAGGAGGTGATGGACTGCCAGTTGATGACTGGCAGCCCGGATATCTGGATGCGGGTCGTTGTACCCGACCTTGAGGCGTTTGATCGTTTCCTGCAAACGCGTCTTATGACGGTGCCAAATGTGCGCAATATGCGATCAAGCTTCACACTACGCACCCTAAGCCATCGCGCGGCCTTACCAATGACCGGACGGGTGCGCTAACCCAGTTGCACCGACACACCGCCATCGACCAGCATCGGGGCCCCGGTGACAAAGCTCGCTCGCTCGGACAATAAAAACATCGCCGCCTGAGCGATTTCTTCGGGCTGGGCCATGCGCCGCATGGGGTGCAAGCCATTGATAAAGGCATGCCCCTCGGGATCGTCACCCGCCATGGCGGTTTTGGTGCCGCCGGGAAGCAAGGCATTGACCCGAATTCCCTGTTCGGCGTGCTCATTGGCCAAAGATTGCACAAAGCCAATCAACCCGGCCTTGGCGGCGGCATATGCGGACATCCCCGGAAGGCCGGCGTTGGAATAGCCAACAAAAGAAGAGGTGAAAACCAAGGCCCCACCGCTTTGCATCGCCGGAACCTGCGCCTTGGCCAGATAAAAGGCCGAGGTGAGGTTTGTCGCGATCACATCCTGCCAGTTTTGCGATGACATTTCCGAAACCGGCACCATGTCACCAACCATCCCAGCGTTGTTAAAAGCGCCATCTAATCCGCCAAAGACCTCCTTGGCATGATCCACCAGTTTCTGAGCGTAACTTTCATCGGTGACATCCCCGGCCAGGGCGGTTGCCTGACCATTGCTTTGGCGGATTTGCCCGGCAATTTGGTCCAGCTCAGCGGCGCGCCGCGCCCCCAACACGACATTTGCGCCATGTCTGGCGAATAACAAGGCCGCGGCGGCCCCAATACCGCTGCTGGCTCCGGTGATGATGATAGTTTTGTTTTTAAGGTCCATATCCTGTTCCTCTCGCGTTTCGGATGGGACGGGGATGGCCCATCGCCGACGGGCAAGGCGACCCGGATCATGCTGTTGCAAACCCGCGATCAGGCAATGCGCAAGAAACGGAGTGGCTGTGTCAGGGTCAGGAATTCCTGACGGAGGTTTTCCGGACTGATGACATCGGTGCAAACAGCCTAAGTTGGGCTCAACTGCCAAACTCAACGACGAACAAAATAGCTCCCGCGCTGCATTTCCTGGGGGCAAGAACCGGAGACCACTCATGGCCTATTTTGACCCGAGCTTTGAAACACAAACGCCTCTGCGCCGCGGCCTTGGGGCTATGATCTCTCGTCTGACCGAAACGCCATTTGATGCACGCCAGCGCCGCTTGGCCGCGCGCGTCTCCGAACTGCGCGCCTTGTCAGACGATCAGCTCGCGGCGATGGGGCTCACCCGCTCAGACATTCTGTTTCATGTGTTCGGAAGCCGTCGCTAACCGCGCGCACCCAAAATCCATGCATGGATTTTGTCATCGCGTGGGGCAAGCGGATCGTGTCACACCAGCGCCAAAGACCTCTTCAAAGCTGGTTTTGAGCGCAACGTCGACATCATCCATGCTCACCGGTAGGCCAAGGTCGACCAAAGACGTCACACCATAATCGGTGATGCCACAGGGGACGATGCCATCAAAATGGCTCAAATCCGGTTCCACATTCACTGAAATCCCGTGAAAACTCACCCATTTGCGCAAGCGAATACCGATGGCGGCGATCTTGTCTTCGGCCATCGCGCCGGTGATGGTCTTGGGTTTGTTTGGCCGCTCGATCCAAACGCCAACACGCCCGTCCCGAATATGCCCCGTTAGTCCAAATTCACGTAGCGCCGCAATCACCCAAGCCTCAAGGTCACGCACGAAACAGCGCACATCCCGGCCACGTTTCGACACGTCCAGCATCACATAAGCTACGCGTTGGCCCGGCCCGTGATAAGTATACTGACCGCCGCGCTTGCTTGGATAGACCGGAAAGCGGTCGGGATCTATTAGGTCCTCAACCTTGGCGCTTGTCCCCGCGGTATAGAGCGGCGGGTGCTCCAACAACCAAATGCACTCCTCGGCGTCGCCTGTCGCAATCTGTGCCGCGCGCTCTTCCATAAAGGCAAGGGCCTCTTCGTAAGACGTGAGGCCCTCACTGATTTTCCATTCCACCATCTGATCGGCCCCTTCCACTCTCGGCGCGCCTCATCTCGACGCGACATCGCATTTGAATGTCACAGATAAGGCAGGACGGGCGGATTTGCCATAAGGAGCGTGGATTGCATGCGCAGTTACAAAGGCGCAATCACCCCTGCGCGAGGTTTTTATCAGCCCAGGCCTTGCACTTGTCCCAAGTTGCCGGGCCAAACAGGATATTGGCAAAGCCCTTGCTGGCCAAGATTTGCGACCCGGTACCGTAGGTTTGGCTACAGGCGATGTTCCACTGGGAATGATCATTATACTTCGCGCCAACCCAACATTGCTGCTCTGCCGAGGCAGCCCCAGCCAGTCCTATAAGGCCAATCGCAAGCGCCGCGCTTTTCATGGTGATCATGATGTCCTCCTTCCTCTTAAGACATCTGGATTTTACTATAAATTCGAAGGTTCGAATATGATGTGCAACAAATCTTGCCGTAAAACCGTGTCCGGTCAGAGGAATTTTAAAAAGGGTAATTTTTCCTCTTCACATCCCGGCCACGCTTCGTTAGAGAGCGCTCTACCAAGCCTAGACAGTGCGGTCGTGGCGGAATTGGTAGACGCGCAGCGTTGAGGTCGCTGTGGGGTAACACCCGTGGAGGTTCGAGTCCTCTCGACCGCACCA
>NZ_JBZXVN010000066.1:0-37282 GCF_058892305.1 Pelagimonas sp. | reverse complement strand
GATCTTGTGCGGCGGATCCGGCAATCCCCCCGAAATTTAAGGGTGTCTGAAAATAGAATTTTCTCGAAGATGACAGAGGAGATTCTGATGAAGAAATCAAAGTACAGCGTCGCGCAGATTATGGCGATCTTGAAGCAGGCTGAGAATGGTGTGCCGGTTGCCGATCTGTGTCGCGAACACGGCATGGGTAGCGCGAGCTTCTATAAGTGGCGTTCCAAGTATGGCGGTATGGGCGCCAGCCTGATGGCCCGGATGAATGAGCTGAACGAAGAGAACAGGCGCCTGAAAAAGTTGTATGCCGAGAAGAGCATGCAGAACGATCTGCTAAAGGAAGCCTTGGGAAAAAAGTGGTGAGGCCGTCTCAAAGGCGCGAGATGGCCGAATGGGCGGTGCGCTACCGATCCGCCGGCATCGCTCTGGCTTGCCGGGCGTTCCCGATCAGCGAGACCTGCTACCGATATCAGCCAAAGCTCAGCGATGAGAACGAGTTGATCGCGGATTGGTTAGTGGCGCTGACGACAGCGAAGAAGACCTGTGGCTTTGGCCTGTGCTTCCTGCATCTGCGGAACGTCAAAGGCTTTGGCTGGAACCACAAGCGTGCCTACCGCATCTATCGCGAGCTGGAGCTGAAAATGCGGATCAAACCAAGGAAACGGCTTCAACGGGAGAAGCCTGAACCACTGGCCGTGCCTGAAGCACCGAAGGAGGTCTGGTCTATGGACCTCATGGCGGATCAGCTGGCGGACGGTCGGTCCTTCCGGATGCTGAACGTGCTTGATGACTTCAATCGTGAGGGACAGGCCATTGAGCGACTTCTCGCTGCCGTCTGAACGCGTGGTCAGGACACTGAACCAGATCATTGCCTGGCGCGGGAAACCGTTGGCCATTCGCGTAGACAATGGCCCCGAATACGTCAGTGCCAGGCCTCAGAACTGGGCAGAAAAGGCCGGGATCGGCCTGATCTACATCCAACCGGGCAAGCCTCAATAGAATGCCTATGTCGAACGATATAACCGGACTGTCCGAACCGAATGGCTGGGGCGATATCACGTTAACAGCATCGAGGAGGTGCAAGACCATGCCACCCGTTGGCTCTGGACATACAATAACGAAAGACCAAAAATGGGGATCGGCGGGATGACCCCGATACAGAAATTGAGAGCAGCTTAGATTCGACTGACGCGCCCCTCTAAAAATGGGGGGATTACCCTTGGTTTAGATCAATGGCGTTAGGCCGCTATCTTGTCCATCGCTCTACTCTGCAAAAATTCTATTGGTGTCAGGTCGCCCATTGCTGAATGTGGTCTATGCCAGTAGCAATCCTCCCGCCATAAGAGCGCACAACATTGGTGCGTGCGCCCTTAAATCGCTTAAGCGTCGGAGGAGACTTGCGGAACGGATGTCCCGATGTCCCAAAACAGACCAGTCATCACCTCGACGCCTTCGCGGCAGACGGATTTCAACACATGCTCATCGGGCGCGTGCTGTTTGCAGCCCATATAGCTGTGCGGCACCCAAACCGTTGGCAGACCCAAAACATCGGCAAAGCAATCGTTCGGCAAAGACCCAGCCAAGTTGGGAATCACATGCGGGTCTTTGCCTGTGGTTTCTTTCAAAGAGGCTTTGACGTAGCTCACCCAAGGATGGCTTGGGTTCAAACGGGTCGCGCCAAACACGCCCTTGTCCAATTGCACAACCTGCACTGCTTGAAACCCATGGGCATCCAGATGGCGGCGCAGGGCTGGCACGATGTCATCCACATCCGTGCCCACCACATAGCGCAGCTGACAGCGGGCAAAGGCCATGGGCGAAATGGCGTTCACCGGTGCTTCGGGGATGCCGGCCTTCATCGCCTGTACCGTAAAGCTGTTCCAGCCGTAGGCCCGTTCCGCTGGGGTCAGGGCTTCTTCGCCCCAATCTTCATCCACCTTGGGGTCATCTGTGTGATCCATCGGCAAAAGCGCCAAGGCGTCGCGCACCTCATGGCTGAGACTGGTGGGGCGCCATTCGGGGATTTGGATTTGCCCGCGCGCATCAGTGATTGTCGCCAAGGCGTGGGTCAAAATGATCGCAGGATCGGCCAAGAGCCCGCCCCAATTGCCCGAATGATGGGCCCCTTCGCGCAGGTCCACAACCAGATCGAAACCAGCCCCACCGCGTGCGCCCATAAACATTGTCGGGCGCTCGGGACTAAGGCGGGGGCCATCTGAAGCGATAAACACATCGGCTTTCAGATATTCACGATGCATGTCCATCATCTCGGACAAACCGGGAGAGCCGATTTCTTCGCTCATTTCCATGACGATTTTGACGTTAAACCCAAGCTTGCCGCGCGTCTTTAACACGGTCTCAAGCGCTGCGATATTGACCAAGTGCTGCACCTTGTTGTCCGCAGATCCGCGTCCGTACAGGTTCTCGCCTTCTTCGATCAATTCAAACGGCGTCAGGCCCTCACGCCATTCGCCCTCTTGCCCCCAGATCACATCGCCATGGCCATATGTCAAAACCGTGGGCAAGGCCGGGTCCTCAACGCGCGCACCAAGTAAAAACGGCCCGCCTTTGATTTTCGTGCTCGGGTTTTCATGGATGCTGCATTCAAAACCCATCGCCTCAAGGCGCGGCTGAATGGCTTCGACCAAATACTGTTCCAGCACGGCCTCTTGGGCAGGATTTTGACTTTCACTCTTGTATTTAACCAAATCCGCAAGCTCGGACTGAAGGCGACCGCTTTCAAAATACTCGGTTGCTTGGCTCACTGCATCTGCGCGGGTCATACCCTATTATCCTTGTCGGTTTTGTTCGGTTTTGAATTTCGTTGTACCAGCATTTTGGCATGATCGGCCTTGCGCCGCGTCACGTTCCCATTGAGGTCTCAGCATCATGCAAATGACACTTGATCCGCCCATGCTCGAATGATTGGCTCCGCGGTGCATGATCGCGACAAAACTCAGTGGCAAGCGCGCAACGCGGGTGAAAATGGCATCCTGACGGCGGATCAATCGGGTTTGGATAAGCCATGCCAAGCTGCGTATCAGGCACGTCCATGTCGGGGTCAGGCGTCAACACAGAGTCCAAAAGCGCCTTGGAATAAGGGTGGCGCGTTTGATCAAACAGACCTTCGACGGTGTTTTCCTCGACGATCTGCCCCAGATACATCACCGCGACCTTTGTGGCCAAATGTTCCACCACCGCCAGGTTGTGACTGATGAACATATAGGTCAGGTTCAGCTCTTCGCGCAGCTCGCCCAACAGGTTCAAAATCTGACTTTGAACTGACACGTCCAAGGCTGACGTTGGCTCGTCGCAGATCACGATTTCAGGTTTCATCACCAACGCACGCGCGATGGCGACCCGCTGCCTTTGTCCACCTGACATTTGGCTTGGATAGGTGTTGAGCACACGGCTGGGCAGCCCGACGATATCCAAAATCTCGCGCACAGATTTCATCCGCGAGGCTTCGTCGCCAACGTTGTGCACCCGCAATGGCAAGGCGATCAGATCTTCGATGCTTTTGCGTGGGTTCAGCGAGGAATACGGGTCTTGGAAGATCGGCTGAATGCGACGGGCCACCTCCATCCGGTTTTCGGTGCCCAGCGGTTTTCCATCAAACAAGACCTCGCCCGTTGTCGGTTTTTCCAAACCCAGCAAGACTTTGGCCATCGTCGACTTGCCGCATCCGCTTTCCCCGACAAGCCCAAGAACGTCACCGCGTTCGAGTTTGAGCGAAATATCGTTGAGCGCGGTCAAGGGTTTGGCCGTACCAAACAACCCTTGTTTGACGGTATAGGTCTTGGTCACATTGCGCAGTTCAAGCACCGGTGTGGTCGCTTTGGTCATGCTGAAACCTCCGCGTTTTGTGTTTCTTTATGGGCAAAGCCCGTGTCATCCACGCAGCGAAACGCGTGACTGCCATCGCCCGACACATGGCGCGGAATGTCACCGCGACAGGCGTCGCTTGCATAGGCGCAGCGTGTGCGGAAAATACAGCCTGTTACATCGCCGATCAAAGACGGAACGATGCCCGGAATAGTGCCAAGTTTTGAGCCGCGTGCAGTCGTGCCGGGCAAAGGAATGCAATTGATCAGACCACGGGTGTAGGGGTGGGATGGGGCTTTGAAAATCTCTTTGGCATCGCCGGTTTCCACCAGCTGGCCCGCATACATCACCGCCACTTTGTCAGCGATCCGCGCCACAACGCCAAGGTCATGGGTGATGAAAATCAGCGCCATGCCCATCTCTTTTTGCAGGTCCATCAACAGCCGCAAAATCTGTGCCTGGATGGTCACATCAAGCGCCGTGGTCGGCTCGTCCGCGATGATCAATTCCGGTTCGCACATCAGCGCCATGGCGATCATCACACGCTGACGCAACCCGCCAGACAGTTGGTGTGGATATTGCGACAAGCGGCTTTCTGCGGCGGTGATCCCGACCTTTTGCAGCAGCTCGATGGCGCGTGCGCGGGCCACGGAACGGCTCTTGCCGCCGTGCAGTAAAAGCGCCTCCATCAGTTGATCACCGATGGTGTAGGCCGGATTGAGCGAGGTCATCGGCTCTTGGAAAATCATCGACATCCGTTTGCCGCGCAAGTTCCGCATGGTCTTGGCATTGGCCTTGGTCAGATCAACGCCGTCGAATTCCATTTTGTCTGCGCGAGGGCGCAGACCACGGCCCAGTAATCCCATAAGCGCCAGAGAGGTCAGGGATTTCCCCGATCCACTTTCGCCCACGATACAGAGGGTTTCACCACGCTTGAGATCAAAATCGATCCCGCGTACAGCGTGCAGCGTGCCTGTTTCCGTTGGGATGTCGATGGTCAGGTTTTGGACGGACAACACGGGTTTTTCAGATGTCTGTGTCATGATCAATTCCGACTTTCTGGGGCAGTCACGTCACGCAGACCATCGCCCAATAGATTGATAGCGAGCACCAAAACGAACAGCACAGCACCAGGGATCAACACCAACCAAGGTTCAAACAGCATCATGTTTTTGCCCTCGGACACCATCAACCCCCATGATGGGGTTGGGGGTTGAACGCCCAAACCAAGGAAGGACAGAACCGCTTCCAACAAAATGGCGTGGGCCATTTCCAAGGTCACAACAACGATCAGATTGTTGAGGATATTCGGCATGATTTCGGACAGAATAATACGCGGCGTCGAGGCCCCGATGGCAGAGGCCGCGGTGACATAATCACGGTTGCGCACTTGGATGGTGGAAGAACGCATCACCACAGCAAACCGGTCCCAGAGCAATAGCCCGAGCACACAGATCACCACCGTCAATGAGCCGCCGAATAAGGCCACAACAGCCAAGGCAACTAGAACCACAGGCATGGCCAAACGCACGTTGATCAAAAAGGTCACGACGGCGTCAACGCGCCCGCCAAAGTAGCCCGCACAGACACCCAAAATAGTGCCGATGGTGCCTGAAATCAAAGCGGCGACCAGACCAATCAACAGCGACACACGCGCGCCGTAAATCAACCGCGACAGGTAATCACGGCCCAGGTGATCCGTGCCTAGCGGATGCTCCCACGAGCCATCCAAAAACACAGGCGGCTGCATCCGCGCCATCAAGCTTTGCGCATAGGGATCATGGGGCGCTAACAGGGGGGCAAAGAGCGCCACCAACACCAGCAGACCAAAGACGATCCCGCCAAAAATCAAACCATGATGGCCAAAGACACGTTTGCGCATTTTTTGCGCGGGTGTCAGGCCGACAACCTCTTGCAACAGCGGATCCGGGCCAAGTGTTGAGGGGGTAACGTTTGTCATATCACGAGCTCCTCATGCGTGGGTCAAGCCACGCGTTGAGCACATCGGCCAAGAACGTGAACACGATGTAGAACATGGAAAAAATCAGGATAAGCGCCTGTACCGTGGGCAGATCGTTGCGCGAAATGCTTTCATAGGCCAAGAACCCCGCGCCATGCAGCGCAAAGATGGATTCAACCACGATTGACCCGCCAAGCATGAAGCCCATCTGCACGGCAGCGAGGCTGACAACCGGAATAATCGCGTTGCGCAGGGCGTGTTTGAACAAGACGATATGTTCGGGTGCCCCCTTGGCGCGCGCCGTGCGGATGTAGTCGGAGGACAGGACCTCAAGCATCCCAGCCCGCGTCAAACGCATGATGGCAGGCATGGCGTAATAGCCCAAAACAATCGTCGGCAAGATGAAATGCGCAGGCGTTGACGCACCCGAGGCCGGCAGCCACCGCAGCTTGATCGAAAAGACAACAACGAGGATCAGACCGAACCAAAAGGACGGCATCGCCTGACCTGCGACGGACAGAAAGAGTGAGAAGCGATCAATCTGAGAATTGGGGCGCATTGCCGCCAAAACACCCAATGGCACGGCGGTCAAAAGCGCAAAGCTGATGCCGCAAACCCCAAGCAACATCGTGACCGAAAGCCGGTCTG
Organism: Pelagimonas sp.; assembly: GCF_058892305.1. Taxonomy (NCBI): domain Bacteria; kingdom Pseudomonadati; phylum Pseudomonadota; class Alphaproteobacteria; order Rhodobacterales; family Roseobacteraceae; genus Pelagimonas; species Pelagimonas sp. Next base: position 30,858 of record NZ_JBZXVN010000066.1, on the reverse strand, counting down.
CCAACAGGGTCGATACCGGCATCTTGAAGTAGTAACTTTCGCCAAAATCACCGGTCAATGCGCCGCCGAACCATGACAGGTATTGCACCACCAAGGGCCGATCAAAACCGTAGAGTTCATTGATGGCCTGAATATCGGCAGAGGTCGCTCCCTCACCCGCAAGCGCCGTTGCGGGATCGCCGGAAAGATACAACAGAATGAAGCTGATGATTGAGACGGTTATGGCAACCAAAAAGGCCAGCCCCAACCGTTTGAGGATGAATTTGAGCACGAAGAGTCACCTATAATAGCGACGCGATTGGTCGTTTCTAGGAATGGGATCGAAAGCTAAAACGGGCCGAGCACTGCAATGCCCGGCCCATAGGGAAACCCCTATTTCCAAGCCATCGTCGCGAACCGCAGCACTTCGTCCGGGGTTGGCGTGTAGTCGACTTCGTTGGTGAACACATAGTTGGTGTTGTAGGAGAACATCGGCACCATGTAGGCGTTGTCCGCGATCATGTTGAGCGCTTTGGAGTAGTTCTCAACACGCACAGCCGGATCGGTGGAGGTGTCTGCGACGTCCAAAATCTCGGCCAGCGCAGGGTCGCGGACCGCATCCAAATCGCCCAGTTTAAAGAACTGGCCCGTGAAGGCGGAGGTGTCGTTGATCGAATATGAGCCCCATGTCTGGAAGTTCACAGGAACGCCACTTGTCGCTGACAAATCGCGCAAAGCGGCATATTTCAACATGTTGAAGTTGGTTTTGATACCAACCGCGTTGAGATAGCTGGAAATCGCCTCTGCATAGTCACGGTTGCGGTAGGCATAGAAATCAGTCGTGAACCCGTCTGGGTACCCTGCTTCGGCCAAAAGCGCTTTGGCTTTTTCTGGGTCGTAGTCATAGGATGTCACGTCGGTGTCGCAACCAAATTGGCTTGGGAAACATGACGAATTAATGACTTGGCTGCTGCCTTTCAGGAGCGCATCGACGATGGCGGTTCTGTCAATCGCATGTGCGACGGCCTGACGAACTTTCAGGTCTGTAAAGGGTGAGTCAGGTGTGCGGCCAGCGACGTCCAGCAACAAGAAGCCAACCCGCATTGTGCTTTCGTTCACCGCTTGGAATTGATCCATTTGAGCAAGTTTCCCAGCCTGATCCGATGGAACCTGCCAGATCAAATCCAGTGTGCCGTTAAACATTTCGGCCATCTGGGTATTGATGTCTGGGATGGTGCGGATGTCGATTTTCTTGATCGTTGCTTTGCCTTTGGGGCTGTCGTGGTAGCCGTCGTAGGCTTCCAAAACAAAGTGCTGACCCGGCTCAACTTCGGTCACTTTGTAAGGACCTGTTCCAACAGGGTTTAGCGCCATGCCCGCGGGGCCAACTTCGGCGTAGTATTCATTGGGATAGATGGACACCGGACCAGACAAGAATTCGATCGCCGAAGGAAAGGCCGATTTCAGGTGGATACGCACGGTGTAGTCGTCAATTCTCTCAGCGGATTTCATCCAATTGACGTTGCGCTGGGTTTTGACGCCGTTTTCAGGGTTGGAGACGAAATCAACGGTGTAGACAACATCATCGGCGTTGAAGGCTTCACCGTTGTGAAAGGTGACGCCTTCGCGCAGCTTGAATTCGATTGTGAGATCGTCGATCCATTCCCAAGACGTGGCCAGATTGCCCTTGTATTCATTGGTCACGGGATCGCGGTACAAAAGACCATCCCATACGGCGCGCTGAATCACGATCCCTTCGCGGGCCGAGTTCATATAGCTATCGACAGATTCCAGTTCTTTCGTGAAAGCCACCGACATTGTGTCATTTGCCTTGTCAGCATAAGCCGCGCCGGATGTACAAAGCGCCAGTGCGATGGCCGTGGACCTTAGAAGTGAAGGTGTCATCATAGTCTCCCGTTGAGGATTGTGTTTGTTTGTTGTTGTATTATTATTTAATACTTTATATTACTCATAAATACATTGATCCGCATCTAGGGCCACACCGTCAAGGAAAAATGCCGGACACTGCCCTTTAATCCTGCAAGAGCGTAAGAAATGGACAAAAAGCAGAACACCCTCTACGTCGGTTCCTTGGCCAAAGGCCTGCAAATCTTGCGGACCTTCGACGAATCGGCGACCGAGTTGTCTCTTGGGGAGCTGGTAAAGCGTACCGGATTGGAAAAAAGCGCGGTCCAGCGCCTTGCCAATACGCTGCATATTGAAGGGATGCTGGACAAAGACCCTGTGACCAAACGGTTCCGTCCCTCACATGCTTGGCTGGAAATGGCCTATGCCTATTTTTGGTCCAATCCGCTCGTCAGATTGGCCATGCCAAAGCTGATCGAGCTCTCACACCAATTGGACGCGACGGTCAATTTGGCCGAATTGTCGGGTGATCACGTCCTATATATCAGCCGTGTGCCGGGACGCAGCAGCCAGTTCTCCTCCAGTATCGTTGGACGCAGATTACCGGCGCTTAGCTCAGCCGCGGGGCGCGCGATCTTATCAACATTCCCGAAGGCAGAGCGCGACGTCTTGATCAACACATGGAGCGTCAACGCGCTTACCCCGCAAACCACCTTGGACAAGGCCGACATCACACGCAGCATCGAAGAAGCGGAACACCAAGGGTATGCCTTGTCGCAAAGCCAGATTATTTTGAACCAAACGGGGATCGCGGCCCCGATAACAGGACCGGACGGTCGTGCCTTTGCGGCCATCCAATGCTCGGTTTCGTCACAATTGTGGAACAGTGAACGTATCCAAACAGAGCTGCTCCCCTATATCCTTGAGACAGCCCATGGCATTGCGCCCCATGTGCGTGCCAGGTGAACTAGATGCCCCAAAACCCCCGCGAAACCGCAATCGAATTGAGATTTAACACGGCAAAGCGAGCGCGGGTTTGCCGCTAGCGATTTTCTGTATTGGCGGGGAATAAGATACCTGAGGTGTTGTCTTGCCACGTTGGATATTTTTGCATGATGCGCAAAAAACGTTCGCTGGTTTCAAAACGATCTAACCAAGTTGCTACGGAGTGGACCCGCGCGGCTTCAAACTTAGTTTTGTCAATGTTCGCGAATTGCCTGACAAATGGCAAAATCGCAAAGTCGGCCAGAGTTGGGCGGCCAAATATCCAAGTGTCGATTTTCTCATCCAAGGCAGAAAGAAACGCGGTTGCCAGAGATCTTTCGACCTTTTCGTCCGCGTCCGGATAGCGCGTAATGTACTTTGTCCTATCCAAGCTATGCTTAAACGGGCCGTCACATTTTCGTATCCAATCCCAACCTTCGTCCGGCATCTTCAACCAGTTTTCCGGATCGTTTTGGCCGAGAGACCACGACATGATATCTAAGCTCTCATCTATCGTTTGATTGTCAGCTAGCAAACATGGGACAGTCGCAGAGGGCGAGGCCGCTAGAAATGCTGGCGGTTTATGTCTCAAAAGAATTTCGCGCAATTCCGTCTCTACTCCGGAACTGTCAATGGCTAGGCGTGCGCGCATTGCATAAGGGCAGCGTCGAAAACTATATAGGATTGGCGTCGTTTGCGACATGTTATTTGGCTTGTCCTAGAACATTTTCGACCGCGATTTGCGCCATATCCAAGATCGAGTCCCTTGATGTCGCCGCCGCTATAAACAAGCCGTTGTGACAAAAGGTGGCCCCGCTAACGCCCGTTACACGTTCCAGATCATGGTTCGTCAACCCTCCCCATTCCTTTGGGAGGTCGGCTCTTAATTCGAAACTGTCTTTACTGGTACGAATGCCACCCAGTGTCCAATCTCCTTGGCCTCTGGGGTGGACAACAAAGAGCAAATGTTCCGCGTTGGCAGTGTTAACGGCATTCCAAAAAGGCATGCCTTTGGGGAGTTCGAGAATGTGCTTCCCTTCGGAGGCCTTAATCGCACGGTGAACAAGGGCGTCTGCTCTTAAATGGGCAGCGGCTTGCGACACCTGTGCTTCAATGAAAAGCTTGGCGACATTGACCGCCTCATGGAAGGCCAAGTTCTCCCTGTCTTCTTCTTCTTCATCAAACGTTGGCTTCAAAGTTTCCAGAAGATTGGGAAACGTCAAAGGCGACAACACGTCTGCGATGGACGGGTCGATAGCGCCATTGTCCAACAGATCGATAGGGAGCACGAAATTCGCGTCTAGGGTTTTGTGCACGGATACAAGTTGTTCGTGAGGGACGTTCAGTGTCTCAAGATACGCCTTCCCGAAATGTTTCCAAATCAGTCCGAAAGAGCTGAAAGGTTGACCATCCTCTCGAAGTGGGGCCCCTCGTTGGTGATGATCAAAGGCGTTGTTCTCTGCGCTATATACGCCGCCAACGTCATAAATTATTTTTTCTTTTGAAGCGGTTATCCAGTCTGGGGACCGGCTGCGCACAACGCGTGCATCTGGGTAAAGTGTCGACAAAACCGCAGTGGAGCAAAGCTCATCCGCATGAAACCCACCGGAATGCGTGACTAGGAATTTTGGTTTCATTTCGCCTCCGATTGGGTTCTTGATACTGTGTACAATCAAAGTGAGTATTAATCTCCTCCAAATACGTCTTTCAACTGCTGCATTTGTTGCTCAGATTTTCCGACAATGTGAAACATGGGGTGACGGGCCACGCATAGGGCAAGATGCCGGTAGGGTCACCCAAGTCAGAACGGTCACGGCGGCGTCGACCTTTGCCAAGGTCTTGACCCGCAAGGAGCCATGCGACAGAAATTCCAAGGCTCAAGGTTTTGAAAAATGTTTGCGACCGTTTGATAACCTGTTAACGACATCGGGTCTTGTTGCAATGGCCACCCCACTTGGGTGCCGCATTCAACTTTGACCGATTGCAAGGAGAAACACGTATGCCCGCCCCGCTCAACCCCCTTAAACAAGCGCTAAAAAACAAGGAGCTGCAAGTAGGTTGTTGGGTTGGATTCGGCAATTCCTATACAACCGAAATTATGTGTTCCGCAGGGTTTGACTGGCTTCTGGTGGATGGTGAACACGCCCCCAATGACTTGCGTTCGATCATGTCACAGCTTCAGGTTATTGATCCGTCGCCGAGCCATGCGGTGGTCCGGGTCCCCGTTGGCGACGTCGCATTGATGAAGCAGGTTCTTGAGATCGGTGCGCAATCAATCTTGGTACCTATGGTTGAAAGCGTCGAACAAGCCGCCGAGCTGGTGCGAGCCGTCCAATACCCGCCGCGTGGCATTCGCGGGGTTGGCTCTGCTTTGGGCCGGTCTTCGGGGTTTTCGGCGATCCCGGACTACGCCACCACGGCGGATGACCAGATTTGTCTAATCCTGCAGGTCGAAAACCGATTGGGATTGGACGCCTTGGATGGAATGCTGGCGCTTGATGATGTCGATGCTGTTTTTGTTGGGCCTGCGGATCTCGCGGCCGATTTGGGCTATCTTGCAAACCCGTCGCACCCCGATGTCGAGGCGATCATCGCCGAGACCTTGCAAAAGATTGTTGCCTCCGGAAAAGCGGCTGGAATCTTGACCACCGATTTAGAGGCTGCAAAACGCTACGTCGATCTTGGCGCGACATTTGTTGGGGCAGGGATCGACGTGACTTTGTTCGCGCAGGCCGCCCGGACGCTTGGGCAATCGGCCCAGAACCTCAAGGATTAAGCGCCACCTACATCTTGGGGGGAGACCGACACGGTTTTGACCACCGCATGACACGGGCTACCCTCGCGCAACTCCATGGCATTGGCGGAGCGCCGGGTCACACGTGCCAGTATTTTGCCCGCAGGTGTTACGAGCGACACGATCGCGCCGGGGCCATCTCCGGCGCGAATGGCTTCGATTGTCCCCGGCAGGATATTCAGGGCGGAAAGACCTTCGGGCCGGTGGCGGGACAAGATAACATCCTGCGCCGCGATCCGAACCCGCACGTTTGAGCCGATGGGTTTTGAGAGTTTAGGCAGAAACAGGGCAATCCCCCCGGCCGACAACTCGCTTAAACCATCCGAGTGGTGCGCCGCTATTTTGGCTTGCAAGATTGCGCCAGCGGCACGCACCCCGGTCGGCGTAAAGCTTGGGTCGCTCAACACGTCAGCGGCGCTCCCCTGACGGGCTATTTTACCATTTTCCAAAGCGACAACCGTTGTGGCCAGACGGGCAACTTCGACGGCGGAGTGGCTGACATACAGAATGGGCACCTTTGTTTCGTCGCGCAGGGTCTCAAAATAGGGCAATATCTCTGCCTTGCGGGCGTCGTCCAATGCGGCAAGGGGCTCATCTGCCAATATCAACTCTGGCCCGGCGAGAAGGGCGCGCCCAATGGCAATGCGTTGTTTCTCTCCACCGGATAGGCCCACTGGTCGGCGCTCAAGCAAATCACCAATGCCCAACATCTCGACAACCCGCGGAAGGCTTACCTTGCGCGCACCGCGGGGGGCAAACCATTGTCCAAACTTCAGGTTTTGGAGAACGCTAAGATGCGGAAAAAGCCGGGCGTCTTGGAAGATATAGCCAAGGCGACGTTTGTGAACCGGGAGGTTAATACCTGCCGAGCTGTCGAAAAGCATCCGATCATCGACTATGATCCGCCCTGTGTCGGGGCGCAACAAGCCGGCGACGGCGTTGATCACGGTCGTTTTGCCGGTTCCTGAACGACCAAATAAAACGGTCAAACCATCCGGAGCCTCAAAGCTCAGGTCGAAATGCGTGTCCCCAAGCCGATGTTGTATGTTGACAGACAGCCCCATCAGCGACCGATCCTTTGTGTCATCCGTCGGGCGAGAACTTCGGATAGGATCAACGCGCCAAGCGCAACGACGACTGAAATAGTAACCAAACGAAGGGCCGATGCCTCACCACCCGGCACCTGTAGGAACGCGTAAATTGCCGAGGGCAGGGTTTGGGTTTGTCCGGGTATGTTTGAGACAAAGGTGATGGTCGCGCCAAATTCCCCCATAGCTTTGGCAAAGGCCAAAATAGCCCCGGCAAGAACACCCGGAAGGATCAACGGCAGGGTTACAGTCACAAAGACCCAAACCCGAGATGCCCCCAGCGTTGCGGCGGCTTCTTCCAATTTTGGATCGACCGCCTCAATCGACAATCGCATGGCCCGAACCATCAAGGGAAAACCCATGATCGCGGCGGCCAATGCTGCGCCGGTCCAGCGAAAGGCCAATGTGATGCCCATGTCATGTAGGATCGACCCAACCGGCCCGCGCATGCCAAAGGTCAGTAAAAGTAAATAGCCGGTGACAACAGGCGGCAAAATTAGCGGCAGATGCACCAAGCCATTTAGGATTTGGCGCCCCGGAAAATCCCACCGGGCCAGCGCATAGGCGATGAACAATCCAAAGGGTAGGGCCAAAGCCGTCGCCCAAAGCGACACGCGCAAAGATAGGGCGACGGCGCTCCATTCTTCGGGGCTTAGCCAATCCATGGCTTATTCCGCCAGCACGGAAAACCCGTGCTTTTCAAAGATCGATTTGGCCTGTGCCCCTTGCAGATAAGTCATCAGGTTTATGGTCGCGCCGCCGGAGGTTATAGCAATCGCCGGGTATTCAATGGCTGGATGGCTATTACCCGGAATGCGCGCCGCAATGTGAACGCGCGGATTGGCCAGTGCGTCGGTTGCGTAGACAATGCCGAACGGGGTCTCGCCAAGGGCGACCAAGGCCAGAGCGGCGCGGACATTGTCAACCTGAGCCGCCAAGGGCGCGATCTCATCCCACTGCCCCAAGTTTTCAATAGCGGCTTTTCCGTAAATCCCGGCTGGTACCGACTGTACCATGGCCATGGCCAACCGTCCGCCATCCAAAAGAGCGGCCAAGTCGATGGCCTCCCAATCAAGCGCGGCTTGAGGCGTATGAGAAATCAAAACCAATTGGTTGCCGAGCAAGTTTATCCGGGTTTCGGCGCGTACCGCCCCTTTGCCTTCAAGATAGTCGACCCAATCGCTGTTGGCGGACACAAACACGTCAGCAGGGGCACCTAACTCAACTTGTCGCGCCAAGGCCGAAGATCCTGCATAAGACACGGTGGCCTTATGGCCCGTTTCAGCCGCAAAGCCCGCAACGACCTCGTCCAACGCATTCTTGAGGCTGGCGGCGGCGAACACTGTAATGTCGTCGGCGCGCACAGGGGAGGCGAGCAAAAACACCAAAGCCGCCAGCCCAGAAAGCCAGCCGCGAAAGAATGATGTGATCATGTTACCGGTCATTTGCCCAATTGAATGACATGTCGGCGCGCGCGCATCTAGCGCAAAAAGCTACACCCATGGTCGTACAGCGATTTTGCAGCGGTTAATCGGCGATTTGTGTTTTCTTTATCAGTGCTTCCAACCTTGCCGAGCCATGGACCGCCCCCCTAGCAAAGCGTGAACCCGCGCGCGAAAGGACCACGCATATGAGCTTTGTTACCCACTTAGAATGTTCGCTGACTGGCAAAATCTATCCGGCGGGTCAGGTGCATGGGTTGTCCGAAGCGGGGCGTCCTCTTTTGGTGCGCTATGATTTGGACGCGATGAAAGCCAAGCTCAGCAAAGAAGAATTGGCCAAGTCCAAGGCCCCCGGGTTCTGGCGCTATGCTGACTTCTTGCCGGTTGCGGACGCCGAAAACAGGGTGTCATTGGGCGAGGTGATGACGCCGATCATACCACTTGAGCAAAGTGCACATCATCTTGGCGCGCAACCGGGCAACGTTTTGGTCAAAGACGAGGGCCGCTTGCCAACAGGGTCGTTCAAAGCGCGCGGTTTGTGCCTTGCGGTGTCGATGGCTAAGGAGTTTGGGTTAAAGCATCTGGCGATTCCGACAAACGGAAATGCAGGCGCTGCGATGGCGGCCTATGCGGGGCGCGCCGGTATGAAATCAACTGTGCTTTGCCCGTCGGACACGCCAGACATCAACATCCGTGAAATTCAATCGCAAGGTGGTGACACCTATATGGTCAACGGCTTGATCAACGATTGCGGCAAGATCGTTGGCCAAGGCAAAGAGCGCGTTGGCTGGTTCGACATTTCTACCCTAAAGGAGCCCTACCGGATCGAGGGCAAGAAAACGATGGGTCTTGAGCTGGCGGAGCAGCTTGGGTGGGAGCTGCCGGACGTGATTTTCTACCCAACCGGTGGTGGCACCGGGCTGATCGGCATGTGGAAGGCCTTTGCCGAGTTGCAGGAAATGGGGTGGATCGACGGGCCAATGCCGCGCATGGTCGCCGTGCAAGCCACCGGTTGCGCACCCATCGTTAAGGCGTGGGAAGAGGGCGAAGAACACGCCCCCTTGTGGGAAGACGCCCACACCGTTGCGGCCGGAATTCGGGTGCCCATCGCTGTCGGTGATTTCTTGATTATCCGCGCGGTGCGCGAGTCAGATGGGTTCGCGATTGCGGTTCCGGACGAAGATATCATGGCCATGCGCGACGCCATTGCCGCCGATGAAGGGGTGCTTTTGTGTCCCGAAGGCGCGGCAACCGCAGTCGCGTATAAACAAGCGCTTGCCGCTGGTCAGATCAAGAAAACCGACAAAGCCGTGCTTTGGAACTGTGCAACGGGTTTGAAATACCCCTTGCCCGACGTGACTGGCCGCTTGGACAAAGATGCAGACATCGATTTCGATCAGTTTTGACCCAGATTTTGTCAAATAGTTCGGAAAGCTGTGCTCTTGAAATTTGACAACCGGAGAAAATCCGGTGGTCATTCGCGAAGTGTGTGGCGATAAAAAACTTCGCCGACCTCACCTCGCTCATATTGGAAAACTGGAGGAGGTAGGTGTTGATACCTCGGAGCCAATAATAGTTTTTCGATCGTAAGACTGGGAACCGATTTGCGGTGGTGCACCGCAGTCAAAAAAAGACGCGCCGCAGGTGCCGGCGCGCCTCTTTATCCAGAATTGACTGGCATTATCGCAGGCGCTTTTCCGTCTCGCCGTCAAAGAACATGGTGTTCTCGAGAGCAAAACCGATGGTGACCTTTGACCCTTCGGCAATTTCTTCGTCACTGTCGGTCTCAACCGTGATTTTGTCACCAGCTTCGGTCAGCAGATAGTCATAGGCCACGCCACCCAAACGTTCACGGATGTCCAAAGTGAGATCATCCCCTGTCTCATCAATTGTTATGTGCTGGGGGCGAACCCCGACCAAGACCGGTTTGCCATCGGCAGGAAGGGTGACATTGGCCTCAATTGTGCGGTTCAGATCGGTTAGGCGAACTTTGCCGCCATCGACCACACCGCGCAAAAAATTCATAGAAGGCGAACCGATGAAGCCAGCGACGAAGCGATTGTCGGGGTTTTTGTATAGCTCCATAGGAGAGCCAACCTGCTCGATCACCCCGGCGCGCAACACGACGATTTTGTCGGCCAAAGTCATGGCTTCGACCTGATCGTGGGTCACATAGATCATTGTCGCGCCGATTTCTTTGTGTAGGCGAGCGATTTCGACGCGCATATCAACGCGCAATTCGGCATCTAGGTTCGACAGGGGTTCATCAAACAAGAACACCTCGGGGCCGCGAACAATCGCGCGTCCAATGGCAACCCGTTGGCGTTGACCGCCAGATAGCGCCTTGGGCTTGCGTTTAAGGTAGTCGTCTAGCTTCAGAATACGGCTGGCTTCGCCCACTTTTTTCTGGATTTCGGCCTTTGGCACTTTGTTCATCTTCAGGCCAAAGCCCATGTTCTCTTCGACGGTCATATGCGGGTAGAGCGCGTAGGTCTGGAACACCATGGCCACGCCGCGATCGGCCGCATCCATTTGGGTCACGTCGCGCGCGCCGATGCTTATCTGGCCGCTGCTGGTTTCTTCTAGCCCGGCGATCATGCGCAACAGGGTGGATTTACCGCAGCCCGACGGGCCGACAAAAACACAAAACTCACCTTCTTCGATTTGCAGATCCACATTGTGGATGACCTGCGTGTCACCATATTTCTTCACAGCATTGTTTAGCGTGACGCCAGACATTGTGGTCTCCTTGGTTTTACGCAGGGAACTGCCAGGATTCGGCAGCCTCAGCGATTTGTTGTGCAGTTTGGGTGAGAGCTGGGCGGAGCATTGACAGCTCGTCCAGCGATTTAAGTTGCGTCGATGTGGTGATCGACATCGCCCCAAGAACCCGGCCATTTGAGCCAAGAATGGGGGCGGAAATGCAAATGATGCCCGGTTCGTGTTCTTCGCGGTCAAAGGCGATACCCTCGGCGCGGATGGCATCCAACTCGGCTCGAAAATCGTCGGAATTCGAAATCGTGCCGGGGGTGTGAACAAAGAAGGATTGCCGCTGAATGGCGGCTTCGCGGGCCTCGTCATCAAGATGGGCGATCATCGCCTTGCCAACACCGGTGCAATACCCAGGACCAACCTTGCCCGCCGCCGAAAACATTTCGATTGGTTTTAGGGCATTGCGTTTGTCGACATAAAGAACTTGCCCCTCATCCAACTGAGCAAGGTGGATGGTTTCGCCAACTTCGCGCGACAAGTCATCAAGAAACGGACGGGCAATCGGCGCGAGGGAACTTTGTTGCCATGCGGCATGGGCCAAGCGAACCAAGCGCAACCCAGGTGCATAAGTTTGGTGCGATTCGTCATAGGCCAGCATGCCCTGGTTGGTCAGGGTCTGAACCAGACGATACAGGGTCGCCTTGGGGTGAGAGGATTCGTTTAATAGTTCACCAAAGCGCACCGGTCGACCTTTGGCTGCAACCAAATCCAGAACTTCCAATGCCTTACCAACGGTTCCGTCGGCAGAAGCCTTCGGTTTTACCTGACTGTTCATAAGCGTCTCCTCCCGCGATCTCATTAGCAGGACCTAACGAGACTGTTGACAGTCCTAGCCCGAATCCGACATAGTTTCAATAGTTGGAAACTAGTTTCATTATTTGGAACCAAATCGGAACCCAAGTTGAAGCACCCGACAACAAGCTATTGGGAGGACACCATGCTTAAGAAATTCGCTTCGGTTGCAGGCGCACTGGCCCTGTCGACCGCACTCGTTACACCGGCTATGGCTGAGCTGAGCGGCAAACTACGTATCATGTCTGATATGTCGAACCCCGCACCACGCGCGATCATGGAAGGCCTCGCGGCTGACTTCGATGCAATGCATCCCGCCCTTGAAGTTGAGGTCGAGATCGTTGACCGTGAAGCTTGGAAAAGCCAGATTCGTAACGCGCTGACCGCTGATGCGCCTGATGTGATCAACTGGTACGCTGCCAACCGCATGGGCCCGTACGTCAATGCTGGCCTGTTCGAAGACATTTCGGATATGTATTCGAATGGCGATCTGCCAGGCCTGGATAGCGTCAAAGGCGCGATGACCCTAGACGGCAAACAGTGGGGCGTTCCCTACACCTACTACCAGTGGGGCATCTACTACCGCGAAGACATCTTCAAAGAGCTGGGCCTGTCTGAGCCAGCAACCTTTGACGAAGAAATCGCCAACTGTGCTAAAATCCTCGAATCCGGTCGCAAATGCTACACCATTGGTTCCAAGTTCCTTTGGACAGCTGGCGGTTGGTTTGACTACATGAACATGCGCACCAACGGTTTTGACTTCCACATGAAGTTGGCCACGGGCGAAGCATCCTGGACGTCGGACGAAGTGCGCGAAACATTCGCAAACTGGCGCAAGCTAATCGACATGGGCGCATTCATCGATGACCACCAGACCTATAGCTGGCAGGAAGCCCTGCCCTTTATGGTCAAAGGCGAAGCTGCGGCGTATTTGATGGGCAACTTCGTTGTTCCGCATCTGCGTGAAGGCGGCATGACCGATGAGCAGATCGATTTCTATCAGTTCCCAAAGATTGCTGATGTGCCAATGGGCGAAGATGCCCCAACCGACACCTTCCACATCGCCTCGGGTGCTCAGAACAAAGAAGCCGCGCGCGCCTTCCTTCAGTATGTGACATCTGCCGACGTTCAGACCAAAATCAACGCCGGTTCCGGCCTCGGCCAATTGCCCGTCAACTCTGGCTCTTCGGTTGATGATGACGAGTTCCTGAACCAGGGCTTTGACATGCTGTCAAACAACGCAACTGGCGGTATCGCTCAGTTCTTTGACCGCGATTTCCCTGCGGAAATGGCCTCTATCGGTATGGAAGGTCTGCAGGAATTCATGGTGTTCCCTGACAACCTCGACGACATCCTGAACCGTCTCGAGTCTGCGCGTGAGCGTATCTACAAGTAATCCAGCTTGCGCCCTGCCACTTGGTGGGGCGCATTCCCTTCGGTGTATTCGCAAGCAGTAGATGACTGTTTTCGCATTCGCCGGTTCTTTGGGAGGATAAGACATGAGCACAGCACATCATAGCTGGGCCAAGCGAAACCGTATGACCCTGACCCCCCTGCTGTTCTTGCTGCCGGGGATACTGTTTTTTGCGGCCTATGTGATCATTCCGATTTTTCAGAGCTTCAACATCTCGCTCTATGAATGGGATGGTTTGGGTGAGGCAACCTATGTCGGCACCCGCAACTACGAAGAGCTTCTGACCGATCGCAACTTCGAAATCTCGCTCTGGAACAACGTCAAATGGTTGGTCCTATATCTTCTGGCGATCCCGGCGGGGTTGTTCATTGCCCTATTCCTGAACCAGACGGTTTTTGGCATTCGACTATACAAGTCGTTGTTTTTCTTCCCTTTCGTCATCTCTCAAGTTGTCGTTGGTCTGGTCTTCTCTTGGTTTTACCTCCCGCGCGAAGGTCTGCTTAATGCGGTTTTGACGACGCTGGGTATGGATACAATCAACGTTCTTGGGGACCCGACATTGGCGACATATGGGATCATCGCGGCGGGTCTTTGGCCACAAACAGCCTATTGCATGATCTTGTACCTAACTGGCCTCAATGCGGTTGACCCTGAACAGGTCGAAGCCGGGCGGTTAGACGGTGCCAAGGGGTTCAAAATGCTGTGGTATGTGATCTTGCCTCAGCTGCGCCCAGCCACCTTTATCGCCTTTGTTGTGACCATCATCGGCGCACTCCGCTCGTTTGACCTGATCTCGATCATGACGAACGGTGGGCCGTTTGGCTCAACGCGGGTCCTGTCATTCTACATGTTTGAAAAGGCGCTGTCGGAATACGGTTTCCGCATGGGCTACGGATCGGCCATCGCTGTGGTCTTGTTCTTTATCATGTTGTTCTTCATCGCTTATTTCTTGTGGTCAATGTACCGCGAAGAACGCCAGTCGCGTCATTAAGGGAGGTATCAGACATGTTTCCGACACCTATTCAAAAACAATCCCGTGGCGCACAGATCGCCTATCAATCGCTGCTACCGGTGGCGTTGATCATGTGGCTGTTGCCATTGCTTGCGGTTGGTTTGTTCTCTGTCCGGCCGCTGGCCGATTTCACCAACGGTAACTATTGGGGTGTGCCCTCGTCGTTCGAGTTTGCGACCAATTACGGCAAGGTATTCTTTGAATCGGATATGCCGCGCTACCTGTGGAATTCGGTTCTGATCACTGTGCCGACGGTGATTGGGGCGGTTGCTCTATCTTGCATGACGGGATTTGCGCTGGGCATTTATCGCTTCAAAGGCAACCTGCTGATCTTTTTCCTGTTCATCGCGGGGAATTTTGTACCCTTCCAAATCCTTATGGTTCCGGTGCGCGATCTGACCGTGTCCGCGGGCCTGTATGATACCAAACTTGGGCTGGTTTTGTTCCATATCGCGTTCCAAACCGGGTTTTGTACCCTGTTTATGCGCAACTTCATTCGGGCGCTGCCATTTGAGTTGATCGAAGCGGCACGGGTTGAAGGCGTTGCAGAATGGCGGATCTTTTGGTTTGTTGTGCTGCCACTGATGCGCCCGGCGATTGCCGCGCTTTCGGTGTTGATCTTCACTTTTATCTGGAATGACTATTTCTGGGCGATCGTGCTGACCCAAGGGCCAGATGCCCAGCCCGTGACCGCCGGTATCACCTCGTTCAACTCGCAATTTGTGGCGCAATACCACTTGATGAGCGCCGGGTCGATCGTGGCGGCGTTGCCACCGGTGGCGATGTTCTTCCTGATGCAGAAACACTTTATCGCAGGTCTGACTCTGGGGGCTGTTAAGTGAAGACTTGGCGGATTGATACACCTAGCCAAACCTTGGTCTTGGCCTCTGATGGCGGCGTACCTGCCGCCGTCTATTGGGGCCCGGCCCTACCGGAATGTGATTTAAACGCCATTGCTGCACAGGCCGAAGTCGATGTGACAGGCGGGATGATTGACCGTTTGCCAGCGATCCCTTTGTGTCCTGTCGAAGGCGATAGCCTGCATATGCAGCCGGGGCTTGTCGCCTATCGTGAGGGTCTGGCTCTACATCCGCAGTTCAAGTTGATTGATGGGAATGGTCAGCACTTTACGGTGCGCGATGACGCGCTCGGACTGACCCTTTCTTTTGCCTTTGACGCCATAGGTGACGTGATCGAAGCGCAAACCGTGATCAAGGCGGATGCCCCGATCACTCTGCACCACCTTTCTGCCCCTGTTCTTCCCGGCCCACAATCGGGGGATATTCGCCATTTCTCGGGCCGTTGGATCGGAGAGTTTCAGGCCCAGCCTAGCCCGTGGGGCCCGGGTGTTTTCAAACGCGAAGCGCGCACCGGGCGATCGGGGCACGAACACCCGCCCTTGGCGTTTTTCTGTGAAACGGGATGCACCAATACCCAAGGCACGGCCTTTGGAATGCACTATGGTTGGCCCGGTGGTCATGTCATGAGTGCAGAGGAATTGCCCGACGGTCGTCGGCAAATCCAGTGGGGCCACACAACCGGTAGCCATGGCACAGGCCAACAGTTTGAAACCGGGCGGCTTGTTCTGTCGGTTTCGACCACCGGGTTAAACGGCTGTGCAACCGCCTTCCAGCGGCATATCCGGGACAATGTCGTCACCTGGCCAAAGCCAGATACGCCGCGCCCAGTACATTATAATTGTTGGGAAGCGATCTATTTTGATCACGATCTCGAAACGCTTAAGGACATCGCGAAACGTGCTGCCGATCTGGGGGCTGAACGGTTCGTCTTGGATGATGGCTGGTTTGGCAAACGTGATGACGATACCTCGAGCCTTGGGGATTGGGACATTGATCCGCGCAAATGGCCCGACGGCCTAACCCCGATTGTCGAGCATGTCCAAAGTTTGGGCATGACATTTGGCCTGTGGTTCGAACCGGAAATGGTCAACCTCGATAGTGATTTGGCCCGCGCCCATCCCGAATGGATTCTGGGTCGCGCTGATCAAATCGAAGGCCGCCAACAGCGCGTGTTGGACATGGCAAATTCGGATGTTCGCGACCATCTGTTTGGCAAGATCAGCGCGGTGCTTGGGTCGCATGGCATTGACTATGTCAAATGGGACCACAACCGATTGCTGTCGACCCCCGATGCCACGCAGGCGCATGGGACATTGGAGCTGATGGCGCGCTTACGGGCCGCCCATCCGATGGTCGAAATCGAAAGCTGTGCGTCTGGCGGTGGTCGGATAGACACCGGAATTTTGCGCCAAACCCAACGTGTCTGGCTTTCGGATAGCAACGACGCCTTGGAACGATTGCGCATTCAACATGAGGCGGCGCTTTTGCTTCCGTCCGTGGTGACGGGCTCGCATGTCGGCCCGCGCAAGTGCCATACATCGGGCCGGGTGATGGATATTCGCTTTCGGGCGTGGGTGGCGGCGCAACGCCATGTAGGGTTTGAGATGGACCCACGCGAACTGACCGAGGATGAGGCAGAGATCCTTCGGGATGTCACATCGTGGTGGAAAGACAACCGCGATTGGATGCGCCGCGCCGATATTTTACGTCTTGATAGCAATGATGATGCGGTGATTGCCGAACAACAGTTGGCCGAAGATGGGTCTCGATTTGTGGTCTTTGCCGGAAAGGCGACCAGCGGCACGCAAATTCTTCCGCGCCCACTTCGATTGACGGGGCTGACATCTGACGCGACCTATCGTATTTGCCTGCGCAACCGAGGGGAGGCACCGGGCCTTTCGCGCGCAAACCCGGCCTTGAAACAAGGGCCGGTCGAGTTGAGCGGTGAATTTCTTATGCGTCATGGCCTGACCCTGCCATGGAGCTTCCCTGAAACCATGTGGGTACTTGAGGGAGAGCTGTTGTGAGTGACCTTGCCTGGATCGCCGTGGATTGGGGAACATCGCATTTGCGTGTGTGGCTGATGGATGGCGCGGGACGTGTTTTGTCACGATCCGAATCCGATAAAGGTATGAGCAAGTTGACAGCCGCCGATTATGAGGCCGCTTTGCTAGAGTTGGTTGGAGATGATCTTCCCGCCGATGGGCAAATTCCGGTCGTCTGCTGTGGCATGGCCGGGTCACGCCAAGGGTGGTGCGAAGCCCCCTATGCCACCGCGCCCTGCGCCGCGCCGACAATCGAACAAGCAACCCGCGTTTCGACACAAGACAGCCGGCTGGATATGCGTATCCTTCCCGGCATCAAACAGGACAAGCCCGCCGATGTGATGCGCGGTGAGGAAACCCAGATCGCTGGTTTTCTTGCGGCGGAACCTAAGTTTGATGGCGTGTTATGTTTGCCCGGCACCCACAACAAATGGGTGCACATCAGTGCCGAAGAAGTCGTAAGTTTTCGCACCTTTATGACGGGGGAACTATTCGCTCTGATCGGTGGTCAATCGGTTCTGCGGCATTCTCTTGGCGCGGATGGATGGGACGATGCGGCTTTTCTTGACGCCGTTTCCGAAGGCATGTCGCGCCCGGCGGCTCTGGGATGTGATCTCTTTGCGTTGCGGGCCGAATCTTTGCTGCATGGGTTGGGGCCAGTAGCGGCGCGGTCGCGTTTGTCTGGGCATCTGATCGGCATGGAACTGGCGGCCGCGCGCCCCTATTGGTTGGGGCGGGATGTGGCCGTTTTAGGCGAAGACGGCATCGCCAAGGCTTACATGAGTGCCCTCAACGCTCAAGGCGCGATGCCCCGCGCCATCAATGCCGAAGACATAACCTTACGCGGTTTAACTGCCGCCTATACCTCCCTTAAGGATGCTCAATGACGCGCGAAATCATCGCCATTCTTCGTGGCCTAAAACCGTCCGAAGCGATTGAAATCACGGATGTTCTTATTGCCGCCGGGATCACCAAGATCGAAGTGCCGCTGAACTCGCCCGACCCGTTTGATAGCATCGCAGCAATGATCAAACACGCCGGGGATCGCGCCGTGATTGGCGCGGGAACGGTCCTTGAGGTCGCTCAGGTAGACAAGCTCGCCGCGATTGGCGCGCAAATGGTGGTGTCCCCTGATGCTTTCCCCGATGTGATCCGCGCGACCAAGGCGGCGGGCATGTTGTCCTATCCCGGTGTTTTAACCCCGAGCGAGGCCTTTTCCGCCCTACGCAACGGTGCCGACGGTTTGAAATTCTTTCCGGGCTTCAAGCTCGGAACCGAGGGCCTCAAAGCCCTCAAGGCTGTGCTGCCTGCCGGAACCAAAACCTATGCCGTCGGTGGCGCAGGTCCGGATAATTTCGGCGATTGGATTGCCGCCGGGGCCACGGGTTTTGGCATCGGCTCCAACATCTACAAGCCGGGCTATAGCGCCGGTCAGGTCGCGGATTTGGCAGCGGAGATTGTGGCGGCCTATGATGAGGCCAAGGCATGAAACGCACACTAGGCACCTGTTACTATCCTGAACATTGGCCCGAAGAGATTTGGCAACAAGATGCCGAACGTATGGTCGAGGCGGGTTTGACATGGGTGCGCATTGGCGAATTTGCTTGGTCGCGGATTGAACCGACCCCCGGCGATCTACGGTGGGAATGGTTGGATCGCGCGATTGACGTGTTGGGCAAGGCGGGGCTTAAGGTGGTGCTCGGCACCCCGACGGCGACGCCTCCGCGTTGGGTCGTCGACAAATATCCCGATATGGTTGCGGTCGATGAAAACGGCAATCCACGCAAGTTTGGCTCGCGTCGGCACTATTGCTTTAGCCACACGGGGTATCTTGAGGAGTGCCGCCGGATTGTGACGCTGATGGCGGAGCGTTATGGCGCAAACCCATTTATCGCCGCGTGGCAAACCGACAACGAATATGGCTGCCACGGCACCATCGTGAGTTATTCCGACGCCGCCCGCGACGCCTTTCGCCTTTGGTTGTCCGAGAGATATGACTCGGTTGAAGCCATGAATGAGGCCTGGGGCAATATCTTTTGGTCGATGGAATACAATTCCTTTGATCAGGTGGATTTGCCTAACCTAACCGTGACCGAACCGAACCCGGCCCATAGCCTTGCGTTTCATCGGTTCTGCTCCGATCAGGTGGTGGTGCTTAACCGGTTGCAGGTCGACATTTTGCGCGCCAATTCCAGCGCCCCGATTGCCCACAACTATATGGGCAAGATCACAGACTTTGATCACTATGATGTCGGCGCTGACCTCGATATCGCCAGCTGGGATAGCTATCCTCTTGGTTTCCTTGAGGATCGTTTGGGTGCTGAACGCGAGCATCAGGTTGAATACGCCCGCCAAGGCGACCCTGATTTTCAAGCGTTCCATCATGATCTTTATCGCGCCGTTGGTGCGGCCAAAGGCAACAAACCGGTCGAGCAGGGCCGTTGGTGGGTGATGGAACAACAACCCGGCCCGGTGAACTGGGCCCCGTACAATCCCGCTCCTCTGCCGGGGATGGTTCGTCTCTGGACCTGGGAAGCCTTTGCCCACGGGGCCGAAGCCGTGTGCTATTTCCGCTGGCGTCAGGCCCCGTTTGCACAGGAACAGCTTCACGCAGGTATGCTGCGACCCGATAGCAAGGATGCCCCGGCGATCCATGAGGCGCGCCAAGTACGTGATGAACTTGTTGACGCGCCCGAGGTTCAGCCCAAGCAGGCCCCTGTCGCGCTGGTGTTTGACTATGTGTCGGACTGGATGTGGACGGTGCAACCGCAAGGGCAGGGGTTGAGCTATTTCTTCCTCGTTCTGGACACCTATCGCGCCTTGCGGCGCGCTGGGCTCACTGTTGACATCGTGCCTTTGCGGGCCGATGTGTTCGATGGCTACAAAGCCATCTTTGCGCCGGGCCTGATGCACTTGCCTGATAACGTCAAAGCGGCGCTTGCCCAAAGCGACGCGCAGGTTGTCATTGGCCCGCGCACCGGCGCGCGGGATGCGGATTTTGTGATGCCACATGCGCCGCTCCCCCCCGCGATGCCGGGGCTGGATGTGACTGTGTCACGGCTTGAAACTCTGCGTCCGGATATGCCTATTCCACTCGACGGTGGCGGTGCGATCACGCGCTATTTCGAAGAAATCGAAGGCGGCGGCGAGGTTGTGTTGCAGACCGAAACCGGCGTACCAGTTGCCATGCGCGAAGGTCACATGACCTATATGGCGGGTTGGGGTGATAGCGATGCGATGGATCGCTTGCTTGCATTGATTGGGGGTGACGCTGGTCTGGAAATGCGCCAACTTCCCAAAGGGTTGCGCACCCGAGAAACCGCAACGGAACGCTTCTGGTTCAACCACACAACGGACTCTATTGAGGTCGATGGCCATACTCTGCCGCCTGCGGGTGTGCTTCGGGTGCCATTGGCATGAGCATCAAGGTCGGGCTGATCGGGCAGGGGATTTCTGCATCGCGCAGCCCGGCCATGCACGAAGCCGAAGGTCGGCGGCAAGGGTTGGACCTTTGCTATGATCGCTTTGATACCGAGGACGATCACCGTTCTCTGTCCGAACTGCTTGATGCGGCGCAGGCCGATGGCTATGCCGGTCTCAATATCACCCATCCTTTCAAACAATCGGTGATTGGTCTCCTTGATCAAACCTCGGACGCCGCGCGGCAAATCGGGTCGGTCAACACAGTTGTTTTTGATGGCACCAAGCGTATCGGCCACAACACGGATTGCCCCGGTTTTGCTCAGGGATTCGGGGAGGGGCTTGCGGATGCTGCACTGGAGACGGTCACGCTTGTGGGTGCCGGTGGTGCCGGTCTGGCGGTTGGTTTTGCGCTGCGTGACCTTGGGGTGCAAAATTTGCTGATTGTTGATCGGGATCAGGGCATGGCACAAACATTGGCGGCCCGGTTGGGCACTATCGCCAAGGCCGTTCCGGACATGTCACACCCCACCCAAGGGTTTGTAAACGCGACGCCCATGGGCATGGCCTCCTACCCCGGTAGCGCCATTCCCTCCGACATTCTGACCCAAGACCATTGGGTCGCCGACATCGTCTATTTCCCGTTGGAAACCGAATTATTGCGCCATGCGCGGGCGCTGGGCTGTGCGACCCTATCCGGGGCGGGCATGGCGGTGCATCAGGCGGCGTTAAGCTTTGAGCTATTCACCGGCCAAAAGGCCGATGCCACCCAGATGCGCGCGACTTTCGAAGCCTTTAAGAATTAAGGCCCGCTTCTGCTTCAATTTGTTTGCGTGATTTGCGCGCCCGTTCGGTCGCCGATTTCAACTGACCACAGGCGGCCATGATGTCTTCGCCGCGCGTCTTGCGAATGGGCGAGGCATAGCCTGCTTGATAGATGATATTGGCAAAGGCGCGAATACGGTTGTTCGAAGACCGTTTGTAGGGCGCACCGGGCCATTCATTGAACGGGATCAAGTTGATCTTGGCCGGAATGTTGTGGCTTTTGATGTGGTCAATCAGACGATGCGCATCTTCGTCCGTATCATTTACCCCATGCAGCATCACATACTCAAAGGTGATGCGCTCTGAATTCGACACTTTGGGATAGCTCGCCAAGGCACCAAGCAACTCCTCGATATTCCAACGCTTGTTGATCGGCACAAGCTTGTCACGGGTTGCGTCATCGGTGGCGTGGAACGAAATCGCCAACAGACAACCGATTTCCTCGGCGGTGCGGGCAATCTCGGGGACAACACCAGAGGTCGACAGGGTGATCCGACGGCGCGAAAGTTGAATACCTTCGGGATCCATGGCGATCTTCATCGCGTCACGGACGTTGTCAAAGTTATAAAGCGGCTCACCCATGCCCATCAAAACGATGTTGCTAAGCAGGCGGGTTTCATCTTTGGGCGCACCGGGGGTGGGCCATTCATCCAGATCATCCCGCGCCATCATCACCTGACCGATGATTTCACCGGCGGTCAGGTTGCGCACCAGTTTCTGGGTGCCCGTATGGCAGAACGTACAGGTTAACGTGCAGCCAACCTGAGACGAAATGCACAGCGTTCCGCGCCCCTCTTCAGGGATATAAACGACCTCAACCTCATGGCCGCCAGCAATGCGCACAAGGTATTTACGGGTGCCATCCTCAGAGACCTGCTTGGACACCACTTCGGGGATCTCGATCACAAATTTTTCGGCCAACATGGCCCGGTAATCTTTGGCGAGATTGGTCATGCTGTCGAAGTCGCGCACGCCCCATTGGTAAATCCATTGCCAGATTTGCCCAACACGCATCTTGGCTTGTTTTTCCTTGGTCCCGGCCTCTATCAGCACGTCGCGCATCTGCGCCCGTGTCAAACCAACAAGGTTCTGCTTACCGCCCTCGGGCAGTTTGCGGGGAATGGTCAATACGTCCTGCGTGATTGGCGCGTCGGCGGGCATGGGTGAGTCTCCGGGAAAACAGAGGACGCATCTACACGATTTTGCAGCAAAAGAAAATGCACTTGGTCATCAAGGTAACTGACAGGGTGTTGTCAGTTGGGATGCGTCACAAGCGGAACAGACAAGTAAAGGAGAAAACATGTCAGTTCTTGAAGTTGTTCGCTACCGTGTCAAAGCCGGTACCCCCCCAGAGCAAGCGACAGAAGCGTGGGAAAAATCCCAAAGCTTTGCCAAGGTCCAACCGGGTTTTGTATCGCGCAAACTGGCCCATACCGAAGACGGGCTATTTGTCGATATTGTAGAATGGGTCGACATGGCGGCGGCCAAGGCGGTGCTTGAGGAATTCAAGGTCGACAAATATCCCGAGCTGGGCGACCTTGTCGCGGTTTTGGACGAAGAGACGTTGGATATTCAACATTTCAGTGTCTTAGGAAGTGAAGGGTAGGAACCAAATGCGGCGGACCGACCGGCTTTTTGAGCTTATCAAGATTATTCGTGACGGGCGGTTGCACAAGGCGACCGATCTGGCCGAAGCCTTGGAAGTGTCGGTCCGCACCATCTATCGTGACATCGAAACCTTGGTCGGATCGGGCATTCCGATCGAAGGGGAGCGGGGCGTCGGATACATCCTACGTGCTCCGATTTTCTTGCCACCGGTTTCGTTGACCGAAGTGGAGCTGGAGGCGTTGCATTTGGGGGCAGCGTTGGTGCAACGCTCCGCCGATCCTGAGTTGCAACAGGCCGCCCGTCGGTTGGTGGACAAGGTCGACCAAGTCATGCCAGACGCGCGCAAACCTCCGAGCGATGGCTGGGGTCTGGCGATTTTTGGCATGGATTCGCTTCAAGCAAGCTTTGCCCACATGCCAATTGTTCGCGCCTCCATCCGTGAAAAACAAGTTCTTGAAATCGACTATGCCCGTGCCGATGGGCAGGGAAGCCGCCGATTTATTCGACCGTTGCAGATGGAATATTGGGGGCAGGTTTGGACCTGTACCGCTTGGTGCGAAACGCGCGATGATTTTCGGGTGTTTCGGATTGACCGGATGCGCGGAGTTCTTGAGGCGGGGCGGAGTTTTGTCGATGAAACGGGAAAACGGCTACGGGACTATGTCCTGCGCGAAGGGTTCGAGCAGGCCCAAGAAAAAGGCGAGGTCTAAGCCCCGCCTGTTCTAAATTCAGATTTCAACGTGCCTTAGGGGCAGCGTTTGCTGGCATCTTCAACAGCGGCAGTAAAGCCGAGTAGTGAAAACGTATCTTTGGTGATGGTCCCTTTGCCTGATTTCGCGCTGAGTACCGCATTGGCTCCACGCTTCATCGCTGTAATGATTTTTGCATCATCCTGCGGTGTTGCGGGCCAAGCCCACTCACCCTCGGTATAAAGCTCAAACTGGGTTCCACTGATATTCAAATTCACAGTAGAGCCTTTGGCAAACGGATATCCGCCAGTAAAGGCAAGCTGCCCTTTGACACCGGCACCGGGGCGGTAAAACACCATCAACAAGATGTCGCCACGTCTCACCGCTTTGATCCGCCCAGACGAATCTGTGTTCACGCTTTCTTTGTAAGTAGAAACCGCCCAGCATTCTTTGGGGCTATCCCCTTCAAAGACCGACCAATCGGTCATGGCATCTACACGGTTTGTGCTTGCTTCTTGCGCAGCGCCCACACCAGCGGTCAGCATCAGCGCAACTGCGCCGGCTCCGATCACCCGACCAAGACCTGAAATCATTCCTGCAGCCTCCAGCTGTCTAGCCTCATCACTCATCGCTCGCCCATTGGTTGCTTTGAACTCGGTTCGTCCGAGCATTGTGTCAATCCAAGCAAAACGTCAGGGCGAAGTTTTTTATCTCGACGGCGCGACAATAGCCTGAAACAACCAAAAACGAAAAGCCCTGTTGGCAGAATATTGCTTAGCCCCGAGGAACATATGACACGCGCACCCGAACCAATGGTTGAAATTCATCGTGGTCCCTTTGTTGAAAGCCAACATATGGGGCATGCGGTGATCTGTGATAGCACAGGTGGTATAGTCGAGGCATGGGGCGACCCAGAGGCGGTGGTGTTGCCCAGAAGCTCCGCCAAGATGATTCAGGGCCTGCCTTTGGTGATGTCGGGCGCGGCCAAGGCCTTTGGGCTTGGACCGGATCGGCTGGCTTTGGCCTGTGCGTCGCATCAAGGCGCACCCGTTCATGTGCAGGCGGTAAACACTTGGCTTAGCGAATTGGGGCTGGGTGACGGTGATCTGATTTGCGGCACCGAGGCGTCGCGTGACAAGGAATTGCGCTTTGAGATGATCCGATCCGATCAAAGCCCTTGCCGTGTGCACAACAATTGCTCGGGCAAACATTCCGGCTTTTTGACCCTGACCAAGCATTTGGGGGCGGGTTCCGACTATGTCGACCCTACCCATCCGGTGCAAAAATCGGTGCGTGAGGCATTTGAAGAGGTCACCGGAGCCGAGAGCCCCGGCTACGGCATTGATGGTTGTTCGGCCCCAAATTTTGCCACCACCATGCACGGCATGGCCCGCGCCATGGCGTTTTTCGCCTCGGCGGGCACGCGCGGCGATGGCATGTCGCAAGCGGCCGCGCAGTTGGTTGAGGGCATGATCGCCTTTCCCGAATTGGTTGCCGGTGAAAACCGCGCCTGTACGCATTTGATGCGCGCCGCCAAAGAGCCTGTGGCGATCAAAACCGGGGCCGAAGGATATTTCGTCGCCATTTTGCCCCAACGCGGCATGGGGATTTCGTTGAAAATTGCCGATGGGGCGACGCGGGCATCTGATTGCGCCATTGCCGCCTTGTTGGTGCGTTTGGGCGTGCTGGATGCCCAAGATCCACAGGTCAAACGCTTCCTTAACCCACCGATCAAGAACTGGGACGGTCTGGTCACCGGTGAAATTCGCCCGGTGGCGGGTTTGTCCGAACTAAAAACAGGATAAAACCCGAATAAACAGGCCGGGTTTTCGCCCTCTTTTTGCCGGTTTCGCGATCTATACCTTGGTGCGTAGAGTCGCAGAACCGGGGTCTTGTTATGTGGAAATTCGCGTTTTTGATTGTAGCGATGTTTGTTGCGGCACCCGCCAATGCGCAACAGATTTTTCAGCACAAGGAATGGCGTGTGTCGCTGGTGCCGCCGTCCAATGGGTCGCCGGGATCTTGCGCCGCTGAGACCATCAATCGCCAAGGGCAGTCGTTTATCCTTGGGGCCAATGGCATGGGAAATGCTGTTGTGCTGTTTTGGGATCGTCGGTGGGATATCCCCGCGCGGCCGTTGAAATTCGTTTTGGACGTGGACTACGAGAGGTGGTTCATGACCGGAACGGGTGATGGCCAAAGTGTGCATCTTGCCTTGGATGGCAGTCAAAAAGCCGTCGAGTTGATCGACCAACTGGCCGCGGGGCGGGCGGTTGCGCTCTATAACACTGACGGGGCCAAGCTTGCGGTGTTTTCGCTGTCCGGCTCCAAGGCCTCTATGTTCAAGCTACTTGATTGCGCCCGCTCGCTTTCTGCGGCGAACCGTGACCCCTTCCAAAGCCGGGCTGACCCGTTTCGGTGACGGGCGGGGGCTTGGTCGTTACCGCTTGGACTTATTCAGAAACAAATTCGGCCTTTGGGTAGCCTTGCAGGTACAATAGCGCAGTTAGATCACCGTGATTGACCCGCAATGCACATTCCGCCTGAACGCTTGGTTTGGCATGTAGGGCCACGCCAAACCCGGCGCGTGTCAACATGCCAAGGTCATTTGCTCCGTCTCCCACGGCCACGACATCGGCTTCGCTGATGCCAAGACGCGCGGTGATTTCCTCTAGCGCCTGCACTTTGGCCTCGCGTCCCAAAATCGGCAGGCCAACCTTGCCGGTCAGTTTACCGTCCTCGATCAACAAGCTGTTGGCGCGGTTTTCGTCAAACCCCAAAAGATCTGACACACGCGAAGTAAAAGCCGTGAACCCGCCCGACACCAGCGCGGCATAGCCGCCTTGGGCTTTCATGGTTGCCAAAAGGGTTTTGCCGCCGGGCATCAGGGTGATGCGGTTCTCAACCACGGTGTCGATAACGCCTTCGGGCAAGTCTTTGAGCAAGGCGACCCGCTCGGTCAGCGCGCCATCAAAATCCAACTCGCCGTTCATGGCGCGGGCGGTGATGTCTTTGACAAAGGCCCCGACGCCGGCTTCTTCGGCCAACTCGTCGATGCATTCCTGTTGGATCATGGTGCTGTCCATATCGGCCAAGACCATGCGTTTCTTGCGATTGTCGTCAGGGAGGATGTTGAGATCGACCTGATCGGCGAGCGAGGCGCGGACGTCGTCGACGTTGTCAGGGATGGCTGCCAGCGGAAATTCCGCCGCTTCGTCCACAGCCAGCCATGTCGCGACACCGCCACCCCAGGCATTGCGCAGGTTGTCCACAAGGGCCGGGTCAAGGTGGCCGGGCTTAGCAATGAGCGAGACGATGGGCATGATGGTTTCCTCTGGGCGCGATTGCGGCGGGTTTTGGCACGGGGATGCTTGCTTGGCTAGGTGTGCGGGGGAGAGGGGCGAAAATTTTTGCAAAAATTTTACGCCCAGACGCGCGGTTTGGTTGCTATCGCCATGGATGTTAGGAAAATGACCCTTGGCAAAACCATCCCGAGGACATCGTCCCGCCATGGGCATAATAGAGCCAGAGCCGATCCCCGTGATCGGTGACAATGCGCCAATAATCCCGTGGACCGCTGCGCCAAGCCAGTTCGTCGAGCCACCATTCGGGGGCAATACGTTCGGGTCCCTTGGCGGTCAGCGTTTCAAAGGGCCGCCCGCGCCAGTGAAAGTGTTTTGGCGGGGTGGCCGTGTCGGGGGCGGTGACGGCTTCGGCTGGCCACATCAACAAGGGGCGCGGGGTTGGCGGTTCTGGCCAGCCTTCAGCCGGATCAGACCAGGCTGCCGCCAGAACGGTGGCACATTTTTCCGGGATGTGGCTGCTGGCGGGATGTTTGCGGGTGATGGCATCCATGCCGATCCGTGCCCCAATCCGCCCCAGTAAATCCTCCAGAGCCGCGCCTTGATCCTTGCGCTGTTTGCCACGGGCGGCGGCCACCGCGTGCCCGGCCATTCGTCTGTCTTGAATCGCGTCATGGCCCGTGGCCTCAAGGCGCAACATATCAATGCCGGGCCCGGCCTCGATCTCCGACAGTTTCATCCGCAAGAGAGGCATCAGCCGGTGTGTATCACAGCTGGCCACAGCGGCGCTGACCTGTTGCCACTCCATTTGCCCGTCACAGCGATGCGCTTCGATCCGCAATGTCCGCGCCCCACGCCCCTTGGCCTTTAGCTTGGTGCAGAGTTGATCGAGCATCCGGGCCAGCCCGGCGGCGACATCCTCTTCCAACCCGATCGGTTCGGGAAAGGAGAGCCGTACCGAAAAGCGTTCGGGCGGTTTGGCGGGGGATATGGGTTCCGGGGCGCTGCCAATCGCCTGATCCATCTTGTCCACCAGACCCCGACCAAAGCGCCGTGCCAATCCGGCGCGGGGTTGGCCAATCAAATCACCAACCCGACGTAGGCCCAGCCGGTTGAGCTGATCGACCAGTTGCGGATCGATCCGTAGCGCCGCCACCGGCAGGGGCGACATGACCTGCCATGTTTTGCCCACCGGGGCGATGCGATCTTGCAAGGATGGTGCGGTTCCATTGCGCGGAGCGGCGCCACCGCGGGTCCAATGCCGTCGCTTGCCGGCCCGCGAGCGCGTGGCGCGTGCCTCTTGGTCGATGGCATCGCCTGAGCGATGTGATGCCCAGCCATCTTGTGCCGTAAACCGGGCCAAAGCCCATGCGGCCCCCAAGGTGTCGGCGATCCCCAATCGCACCGACAGCCCAAGATCGGCGCAATCTTGGGCGACCTGTTCGGCAAGCTGTTCTTCGCCGCCAAACAGATGTGCGCAGCCGGTAAGGTCAATCACCAGCGCGTCGGGGGGCGCGGCGGCCACCCATGGCGAAAACTTGCCTGCCCAACGATGCAACACGCCCAGAAACACCGCTTCTTGCCGTTCATTTTGGGGGCGGGTGATCAGCTCTCCGCACATGGCATAGGCATCGCGCAGGGGTTGGCGCAGGTGTAACCCCAGCTTTGAGGCCTTAGAGGAGAGCGAGGATAAAACCTGTGCCTGCCCCTCGTCGCGCACCACAGCCAGAGGCAGGCCCAGAAGATGCGGTTCGGCGCGGATCAGCCGTTGCGCACCAAGGCGCGGAAACCAGAGGGAGAGGATACGTCGATGGGGCATCAGATTCGTACATTGTTCACTATTTGTTCTAGCGCGTCGCAAAGCTGTGAGTCGAGTCCGTGTTCAGATTGCGGTAGGGAAAAGAAGAGGGAGAAATGACATGCGATTCACAAAAATACTGACCCTGCTCTGTCTTGGGCTAGGCACCGCCGCTTTGGCACATGGCGGCGTAAAAAACCAAGCGGTCATGGAGCGGATGACGTTGATGACAGACATCAAAGAAGCGATGGCCGTGCTTGGCAATATGGCCAAGGGAAAAACGCCTCATGATGCAGCACAGGCCGAAAACGCGCGCAACGCGTTGGCCAAACATGCCGCTCGGATTCCGGAGCTTTTTGAAACACCCGCCAGTGATCCAAAGTCCGAAGCACGCCCAGATATTTGGTTGGATTGGCCTGATTTTACGGCCAAAGCAGGGGCGATGGAAAAGGCGGCAAAAGCGCTTGATCCAACAAACCTTGAGGCATTGCGCGCCGGAATGGGCGCGCTGGGCGGGTCCTGTTCGGGATGCCACAAGCCCTATCGGATCGAAAAATAGCCGGGTAGGGGGCAAAGGCCCCCGCCCTTTATTCCCCGAGGAATTGGGACACAATTTTGGCCTGAAGCTTGGAGCCATCGGGGGCGAGGCCCGTTTTCAACTGGCACAACTCTTCACCCCCATCAGAGGTGCGGGTGCGCACCGGGGGGTGTTCGGCGTCGACAACGCCCATCACAACCGCCGCGACATCGTCCGGGGTTTGATAGACGTCCCCACCTTGCCGCGACGTCGCCCCAGCAATGTATTACTGCAAAATTGGGGTGTATTCGTCATCCAACATGCTGCCAGAGGCCTCGATCTGTTTCTGGGCCGAGTTGGCAAATTCGGAGACGATGCCACCGGGTTAAACCGTTGTGAAATTGATGCCAAAGCTCGGGGTGGTATAGGCGGCCATGGCCTCCATGCGGCATAACGGCCTTGGTGCATCGCACCACGCCCATGACATTCACATCCATCACCCAAGCAATGTCGTCCTCGGTGGCGTGTTCGGTCGAGCGCAGATAACCCGCCCTGGCATTGTTGACTAACGTGTCGATCCGACTTTCTTTGGCGATGATCTCATCTACGGCGGCGCTGATGTTCGCGCGCTCTTGCACATCAAGGGGACGCACGTTTGGCGAAATTGTGCATGGGGCCATCATCCAAAGCTGGCGGATCACTTGATAAAGGGGGCCATCGCCAACTTGCTTCAGTGATCATGAGAGCGGTGTTTGATCTGTAAATAGGTCTGATGCAGCATGTCTTCGTTGCTCCCAAAGCGGTTATACAAGGTCCCGGCCGAGATCTTGGCCCGTTTGGCAATCGGCAATGATCGCAAGCCGGCGAAAGGTGCGTGATCAGCGCTACGGGTTCCGTCAGGAAAACCATGATGCTGATAAGTGCAGCGCTTGCGCTGGATGCCGACAATTCCCTTGACGTGACTTGCAATGTTGAGGTCTTGCGCATGGGGTTTGAATGCACGCACTGAGGGTGGGGTGAAAGTACTTGCTGCGTGGCGGCCTTTTAATTCACATTAAAACGTGGTGAATCTATTGGCGTGGCCTCCCGATGCTAGGTCGCGCTTTTGAGTTTATTTGGCGAGATGAAAATGACGATTGCGATACGTTCTTATGAACCGCGTGATGCGGCGGCAGTGTTGGATATGATTGCGCCTGTGTTTCAGGCCGGGGACACCTATGCCATCGACACGGATATGAGCGCCGAGCAGACGCTGGAGTATTGGACCGGCGGTGAAAAACATGTGTTTGTCGCCGAAGAGGACGGCATTTTGTTGGGCACCTATTACGTTGTGCGTAACTTCAAGGGTGCGGGTAGCCATGTGTGCAATTGTGGTTATATCACCGCCGCGGCGGCGCGAGGCAAGGGCGTGGCGCGGGCGATGCTTGCCCATAGTTTGACAGCGGCCAAAGATCTTGGCTTTCGTGCCATGCAGTATAATTCGGTTATCGCCACCAACACCCGCGCCATCGACACATGGGAGGGGGCGGGGTTTGACGTGGTTGGGCGTTTGCCCGAGGCGTTCAACCACCCCGAACATGGGTTTGTTGACGCGCTGGTCATGTACCGGATGCTGTAACTACTAGGTCGTTTTGCCATTCAGGGTTCACAG
>NZ_JBZXVN010000065.1:0-19333 GCF_058892305.1 Pelagimonas sp. | reverse complement strand
TGGTGCCCAGAAGAGGACTCGAACCTCCACGGCCTTGCGGCCACTGGCACCTGAAGCCAGCGCGTCTACCAATTCCGCCATCTGGGCACGGTTGGTGGAGCGCGGTTTAAGCGTGTCACCCTAGGGTGTCAACAATCTTTTTGAAAGAAAGCTCCGCGCGGCAATCCTACACCTTGTCGGGGCGGTCCAAGGCCGGTATTCCTGCCACCAAGCTCGCATGCATGAGGAGAGACCCAATGCCCAAACTCGTCACCATTTACGGCGGAGCGGGATTCCTGGGGCGGTATATCGCCCGACGCATGGCAAAAGAAGGCTGGCGCGTTCGTGTCGCCGTCCGTCGTCCGAACGAGGCGCTTCATGTGCGTCCGTATGGCGTTGTTGGCCAAGTGGAACCTGTTTTTTGCAACATTCGCGATGATGCCAGTGTACGTGCCGCCATGGTCGGGGCAGACGCCGTTGTTAACTGTGTTGGAACCTTTGATAAGTCCGGCAAAAACAACTTTGATGCTGTTCACGTTGATGGTGCTGGTCGGATCGCACGGATCGCCGCGGAACTGGGTATTGAGCAGATGACCCATATTTCGGCGATTGGGGCCGACGCCCACTCAAATAGCCTATACGCCAAAACCAAAGCCCAAGGCGAAGATGCGGTTCTAAGCCACAAGCCGGATGCCATCATTCTACGCCCGTCGGTTTTGTTTGGCCCCGAGGATCAGTTCTTTAACCGCTTCGGCACCATCTGCCGGTATTCAATGATTCTGCCGCTCGTCGGTGGGAACACCAAATTCCAGCCGGTCTATGTTGATGACGTCGCCAAAGCCGCCGTTCAGGCCTGCCTTGGTCAAGTCGACGCCGGCATTTATGAGCTTGGCGGACCAGACGTGCGGACGTTCCGTGGTTTGATGCAAGACATGCTCGAAACCATCCATCGCCGTCGCCTTATCCTCAACATGCCATTTTGGTTGGGCGCGATCCTTGCGCCAATATCCGAAGTGGTCGGCAAGCTGTCTTTGGGTCTGATCCCGGCGCAAATCACCGGCGATCAAGTGCGCAGCCTTAGGTCCGACAATGTCGTTTCCGAGGATGCCAAAGGGTTTGAAGAGCTGGGCATTTCACCTACGGCCTACGATCTGATTCTGCCGGAATACCTCTGGCGGTTTCGTCCTACGGGTCAGTTTGACGCCATCAAGGATTCGGCGAAAAACCTGCGCGCGCAATAAGCCAATATCGCGGGACAACTCGCGTCAAACATCAAAGGCCCCGCTCTTGAGTGGGGCTTTTTTTCCTCAAAGCCCCGGCTCTCGCGCATTGTAAGGGGCAGGTCGACACCGCAATCATTGCGGCACCCTATACAAAACCGGACCGCGCAGAGCGAAGTCCGTTTTGCTTTCTGTCATGGAAAACCCGCCCTAGTGTGGACGGCGAAGCTGCGAAAAGGCTTCTCCGTTGCAGCACCCAGGAGGAGGTGTTTTTACCAATTCAACCTGTGCTGCCAGCCACTTTTCACAGGCTTCGACCAAGGCACAGCCCCGGCAATGGGTCACCATTCGTGCATAGGCCTCTGGGGCCAGATTGCCGGTCTGCATTTCTTCGCTCAGGCTAAGACCCATGGTGCGCGCCACGCTGCGCGTCATAAAGAAGTGACGGGCGGGATCACCCAAATGCTGGGTCATGGCATTAACTCCTCAAGATCGGCCTTGATCTCGGCAAGGCGGGTACGATTCACACAGGGTTGCGGTAGGTCACGTAGACCTTCACGCGGTTTATCAAGCCAACGACCACAACCGTCGGACCAATTGCAGCCACGACAGTGCGTCACAATATCGGCCCAGTCCTTTTGAGTCATAAGGTCGACATCGGCGGCTTTGACCAGATCAATACCGGTTGCCTTGGCCATCCGTTGCACCAACCAAAAGTGTTCATTTTCGGGGCCAAGTACCAATTTAGTCGCTGGGGCGTCTTGTGAAACAACCATAAGTCAAATCCGTTTCAATTCTGCAAACAGGGTTGAGTTTCGGCAATAATCTGGGGGCGTTTCTGCGGTGCCGGTGTTTTTGTCCAACCAAGAGCTACAAGCCTCTGGCCTTGTGCAACCGGTGCAACGCAACACAGCCTCGTCCAAATCCGGGATCGGCAACCGCCCGGTTAAAACCTCATTCTCAAGGTCAAGACCCACGGCAGAGGCCATGTCATCGAACAGACCTGCATGGCGCTTCAATGTTTCACGGCTCGTCATACACGATTCCCTCTTGTTCCTGATGGACAAGCGAGAGGTTAGCGCCGGACATAGAAAACGCCTTGATACAGGTCAACGCGGCAAGGACCCGCCTATAGTCCTCTAAAGTCCGGCCGCAGCATCCCGAACGGTTTGGCGACGCGCCGCGTTGGGTGGGTGCGTGCCAAGGAACTTGTTTCCGGGATCTGGAATGCGGGTAAAGAATTCTGACCCAAGAACCGGATCGTAGCCCGCCTTTGCGGCAATAACAGTGCCCAATCGGTCTGCTTCCAACTCAAATTCTTTTGAAAATGACCGCGCCCCAATTGCAGCCCCCAATTGCTCGGCGTTGCGCACGGTTTCTGGATCAGCGCCACCCAATGCCGCAATCCCCGACATAACAACGGCCCCATACGTCGCGGTTTCACGAGTTCGTTCGAGATGATCTAGGATATGGTGCGCGGCTTCGTGCCCCATAATAAAGGCCAATTCGTCGGCATTTCGCACAGAGACAATGAGCCCAAGGTTAAAGGCAAGAATAGGTCTGCCAAGCCGGTCAACGGTCTGAAAGGCGTTCGGGGGCTGATTGGGACGATCATCCACGACGATCTGAAAGTCGCAGTTTCCCCGCCCAAGGGCCTTGCGGCATTCACGCTCTGCAACCGGTTCGACCGTTTCGACAACCTGCACAAATTGACGCGCGGCGCGGGCCGCATGTCTCTGAATCTCTGGGTCAATCGGTTTTGCTTGCGGGGGGGGTGCCCCCACGGGCCCCGGTTCGGGGAGCGGCACTGTCGCACAAGCTGACAGCAAAACAAAAATCATTGGCAACAGTCGCGTCATACAAAGCCCCATTCGGATGCAACGACCATAGGTGGCGTTGTCCACAAGGGCCACCCCTGCGCCATCAATTGCGAGTGACCCGCGGATTTCCGGTTCCGCCCTGCCTCAAACAGGGCTAACCTAAAGATATGTTTAGTATCGAACACGAATTTGACGCCACGGTCGTTACGCTTGTGGATGAAGGGGCAAAGCCCTTGCAAGAGGATGTGATTGTCTCTTCGTTCGAAGAATGCGTCACCGTTGAACAATTTGATCCGCGCACGGAAGAAACGCAAAAGGTCACGTTATCTATTTCGCAAATGCGCGATCTGGTGGCGGCTGTGTCCTTGCCCGAAGGTGTTTACACACGTCCTAAGGACGAAGGTACCTCCTAGTCGATCCGAAAAACCTTGTCCCGCGCGGTCTCTCCTCGGATAAGTGACAGGCGTGATTTTGGCACGCCCAGCGCCTTGGCCAAAAGCTTGGTCACCGCTGCATTGGCTTTTCCATTCTCGGGAACCGTGGTCACATAAATGCGTATTTCATCGCCCTTGCGTTCGATTGCGTTGCGCGATGCTTTGGGCGTGACACGCACCGCAACTGTGGTGTCTGAAAGGGCGAGATCAGTCAAATCGGGCAAGCGCATGGGGATTGGCTACCAACCTCGGCCGATTTGCGCAACTTTGACGGTTGAAAACAAGCCCGTTAGCCCTGACATATGCACAGCGACAACAGGAGAGACCATGCCGAGCCCAAACCCCCAAGCCCTTGATTTCCTACTGACCCGCCGGTCTCGTCCTGCCAAAACCTTGTTGGCCCCCGCCCCGGACGACGCGCGTTTGAAACCCCTATTGACCGCGGCCGCAAGAAGCCCAGATCATGGAAAACTTGAACCTTGGCGGTTTATTGTCTTGCGCGGCGCGGCCTTGCAACGGCTGGCCGGAGCAGTGCCCGCCTGTGGCGAGCGCCTTGGAAAATCACCCGAGGACATTGCCAAAGCCCAGGCGGCCTTTGCCAATAGTCCGCTTTGCGTTGCGGTGGTCGAAATTCAAAAGGAAAGCCCCAAAGTCCCGGCCATCGAACAAAGCTATTCAGCCGGCGCTGTTTGTCTTGCCTTGCTCAACGCGGCTTTGGCGGATGGCTGGGGGGCCAATTGGCTCTCTGGTTGGGTCTCTCATGACCGGGCGTTCCTAGAGGACGCATTGGGCCTCATATCCAACGAGCGCATTGCCGGATTTTTGCATATCGGCACCGAAAAATTCGCCCCACCAGAGCGGCCTCGCCCTGACCTTGATACCATTACCACTTGGGTAAATGAATGATTATCAGCGCCTTCCTCTCCGCCATCGCCCAGATGAGCGATAAACGCTTCCGCTCGGTTTTGCTGCGCGGGGTGGGTTTGGCGATTGCCATTTTGTTCGCGATCTCAAGCCTGTTCATCTGGGGTGTCGGTTTTTTTGTCGGCGACGCCGTCTCTCTGCCGTGGATCGGCGAGGTTCAGTGGCTCGACAATGTGCTCAGCTGGGCCATGGTCCCCTTGATGATCATCTTGTCGATCTTCCTAATGGTGCCTGTTGCCTCGGCCATCACATCGATCTTTTTGGATGATGTCGCCCAAGCGGTCGAGGATCGCCACTATTCCGGCTTGCCCCCCGCCAGCGAGGTCAGCATGTCAGACGGACTGCGCGACACGGTGAGCTTTCTTGGTGTGATGATTGCCGCCAACCTTGTGGCACTGATCCTGTATATGATCTTTGCGCCCTTGGCGCCGTTTATCTTTTGGGCGTTGAACGGGTTCTTGCTGGGCCGCGAATATTTTACATTGGCCGCCATGCGCCGGGTTGGCCGGGTCGAAGCCAAAAAGCTTCGCAAACGCCATATGCTGACGATCTGGGCCGCCGGAGTGTTGATGGCGATGCCGCTATCGATTCCACTGGTGAACCTGTTCATTCCGGTTTTGGGCGCTGCAACCTTTACCCACATCTTTCACCGTTTGAACAAATAGGGGCGCAGAAAAGCGCCCCCTTTCCCTTTATCCGCCACGGTTTTCGAACTTGGTCCACCGGGCAACATCATCGACCGTAATGGTCTCGGTAAGTATGACCGTGGCCACAATCGCCCATATGACAAAGGCGATACCTGTGGTGATCCACGCCTTGCGCTTAAGGTTGTGTTCCTGTGGGCTACCGGCATGTGTGCCGGGCACAATCTCACCGGATTCACCTTGAGTTTTTAGCCGGATCGGGATCACGACGAGAAACGTCATGAACCAGAAGACAGCGTATAGAACGAGACCTGAAGTGATCCCCATCAGACCTGCTCCAGCTCCACAAGACAGCCGTCAAAGTCTTTGGGATGCAGGAACAAAACTGGCTTGCCGTGCGCGCCAATTTTGGGCTCACCGGTCCCAAGAACCCGAGCACCGGTTTCGGTCAGATGATCCCGCGCGGCAATGATATCATCAACTTCATAACAAATGTGGTGGATGCCACCTGCTGGGTTCTTATCAAGGAACCCCTGAATAGGGCTGCCTTCACCCAACGGATAAAGCAGCTCAATCTTGGTATTGGGCAATTCGATGAAAATCACGGTCACGCCGTGGTCGGGTTCATCTTGCGGGTCGCCAACTTTGGCCCCCAAAGCATTGCGATATTGATCTGCGGCGGCCTGTAGATCCGGCACCGCGATGGCAACGTGGTTCAAACGTCCAATCATGTTTCTCTCCCAGTCCTGTCGTCGCCTTGCGTTATGACCCGGACGCCACAAAAGGGGCAAGCAGATGTCCAAACCCTGCGGCCTTTAACCGCTTGTTCACCAGCATTGATGAATCCTGTGTAACGACTCGCACCTCAGGAGGGGATCATGGACGACGATGACCTAATGCACACACACCTACGGCCAACTGCCACACGGCCGCTACTTGGATTAACGATTCTGGTCGTAGAAGACAGCCGCTTTGCTTGTGACGCGATGCGGCTATTGTGCCTGCGGTCCGGCGCACGCATTCGCCGCGCCGATTGCCTGAAATCTGCACGCCGCCACTTACAGGTGTATCGCCCCAGCGTGGTAATTATCGACCTTGGCCTACCGGACGGCTCCGGGGCCGAGCTAATTTCCGAACTCTCCATTGCCTGCCCACGGGTCGAAGTTATCCTTGGAACAAGCGGCGATAGCTTTGCCGAAGAGGTCGCCTTGGCTGCGGGCGCGGATGGGTTCCTTGCCAAACCGATTTCGTCTGTGGTCGCCTTTCAAAACGCCGTCATCTCTGCCTTGCCACTCGAACGCCAACCCAATGGCCCACGCCTCGTAAGCGACGATCCGGTTTTACCCGATCCGCTGGCGTACCGAGATGACATGGCCCATGCAGCCGACGTATTGGATGACCGCGAAGATGATAGATCACTGGCCTATGTGACCCAGTTTC
The DNA here is from genome assembly GCF_058892305.1 of Pelagimonas sp. Taxonomy (NCBI): domain Bacteria; kingdom Pseudomonadati; phylum Pseudomonadota; class Alphaproteobacteria; order Rhodobacterales; family Roseobacteraceae; genus Pelagimonas; species Pelagimonas sp. The sequence continues at coordinate 12,872 of NZ_JBZXVN010000065.1, read as the reverse complement.
TGACCGGCGTCGCGCGTAGCGCCGGTGACGGCATTCTACAAAAAGCCGCAGAAGATTTGGCACAAGCGCGCCAATCTGGTCGCCCTTTGCAATCGGATTTGGCCAAAGTCGCCGCTCTGGTTCAAGATCGTATGACCGATAGGATCGCTATGTAAAACCACCGCTAAAGAAGCAAGTTCGGGTCATCCCCCAAATCGAGCTGGGAGAAAATATCCCGCTCAACGGCCCCTGATGGCAATCCGAACAAATCGCGGATCAGCCACCCCGTATAGGCACGCAAATCGCGTGTCGGCATCAAATCGCGCCGCTGAAAGAGATCTGCTTCGTTAAGGCCGGGCCAATCGGCATGAACACGGCCACCGCGAATGGCCCCCCCTGCCAACACCATGGCCCCACCGGTGCCGTGATCCGTCCCTTTGGACCCGTTGAAACGTGCTGTTCGGCCAAATTCGGTTATCGCCACGACAGCCGTGCGCTTCCACGCCGGTCCTTTGAGTTCTGACTTCAAGGTTAGGATCACATCAGACAAGGCCGATAGAGATCGGGCCAAAACACGCCCTTGGTTGGCGTGCGTGTCCCAGCCGTTCAGTGAGAAAGACGCGATGCGTGCGTCTTTGCGCAATCGTCCGGCCGCAAATTTCGCCACGCGGGTTTCATAGCTGGTTCCGCGTCCAGCTGCGGCATTGTCTTGCAACATCGACATCATGTCTTGCATGCCACCATCAACCGTCACCGCATCGCCATCGGAATCCGCTAACCGCAGCCCCTCAGCCAAAGCCGCTGACATGGCCGGATCATCCTTAGTCACCAATTGCGCCAAACGGATTGCTTGTGAGCTAAGGGCCAAGTCCACATCGGGCGACCACCGCTGGACGGTTTGCGCACCGTCCAAAATGTTCAACGGATCGCTCCCGATGGCATAAGCCATTTCTGCATTTTGTCCCGACATATGCCCCATCATCCGGTTAAGCCACCCATCCCGGACCTTGCCATCCTGAAGCGAGAAACCGCCCGCCTCCAGCAAATCTTGACCGTCAAAATGGCTGCGCTTGTCCCGGTAGGGCGTTGAAACCGCATGCACAAAGCCAAGTTGTTGATCTTGCCACAAGGGCAACAAAGGGCGCAGCGCCCCATGCATGGCGAAAAAGCCGTCCAAATCTATGTAACCCTCATCACCAAGGGTGAGAGGCCCCCGCAAACCCGAAAAACCCGCATCACCATAGGGGGCCACCGCCCCCATCCCATCCATGCCGCCGCGCAGAATGATCACCACCAACCGCTTGTCGCCGGGGGCAGACGCAAAACTTACCGGCGTTAGCAAGGGACTTGCCGCCAAAGAGCACCCCAAAGCGACCGAACGGCTTAGAAATGATCGACGATCCATGGCTTATGTCCTTTGAAATGCAGGAGAAATGAGCACAAGCCCAATGCCGTCTGCGCGGCTTTCGGCGGCCCCGGCGGCGAAACGCACAGTGTCATTGGCTCGCCACCCCAGGGCCGTTTGAACGAACTCTCGCGGATCAGGTAGTTGAGGCACCAAAAGGCTTGGCACAATCACCGCCCATTGTAGCCGCGCCGCCATCCCTTGGGGCGTGATCCAAGCACTGTCATCTTCGTCCAATCCATCCGGGCCGCTGGGTCTTTGCCAGATATGCCCCATCAGGCGCAAAGGTTCAAAAAACCTCTGGCGAATCTTCTTTTCGGTGAGCGACTGCACCGTTCTTGGATGGACGTTCAAGGCCCTTGCAGCCGAGCTCACAAACTCAAAAGGCTGCTTGAAATTCGGGTTGCGATCCGTCCAGGCCATTGGATGGCGCAGCATGGCTTTGTAAACGACGCTCAGCGTGCCATCGCTGTCGCGCCAAGCCCGTTCAATTGCCGCAACCAAATCGGGATCAGGACGGTCAGACACAAAATGCGTTGCCAGTTTGGAGGCCATATGCCGGGCCGTTGCCGGGTGCACGGCCAGGTCACGTAACACCGCATTGATGTCACGAATATGCGGTTTGTCGCCACCATAAGACGTCCCCAAAACCACTTCTTCGCCCGGTTCCGCGAGGCTCTTTTGGAAATGTCGCCCTTTGTTGGCCTTAAAGGTCAGGCCGGTCAATAGTTCCGCCAACTCACGCACGTCACCCTGAGTATAGGGACCATCAACCCCAAGCGTGTGCAGTTCCAGAATTTCTCGTGCAAGGTTTTCGTTCAGCCCAAATTTGCCCGGTTTTTTCTTGGCCTGTCGCGAATTTGGCCCGGCCGAGCGATCTTGATCAAGGTAGTGAACCATCAACGGATGGGTCACGCTCGCAATCAGCAAGTCACCGAAACTTCCCGACATATTTGGGCGAATGGCGCTTTCGACAAAGGGGGACACACCGCGACGGATGACCCCGGCTTTGCCCGCTGTGGTGAAATGATCCGCCCAAAACCCTTCAAGTCTTTCTTTGAACGGTGTCTGAGAATGGGTGCGACGCAAGACGTGTGACGCCATCCACGTCCAATGATCCAACCGGGCTTGCTTTTTAAGCAACCGTATTTCTTTGCGTAGGGTTTCCCCGGCATCCGTACCGCGATTTTTGCGAAACTCTCTTTGGAGCTCTTCACGTTTGACCATGCGCAAGCGGAACTCGGGAAAGCTTTCGATCGGGAAACGATCGGCCATATCGTCAGGGCCATCCAATCCGGCCAAAATATCACCTACACTCTCAGTCGGTGCAATGCTTGGCGATAACCCGCACCCGAAACGAATTTCGGCAAGGATTGGATCGAAGGACATAAATGGCTCGCTCGTTTGTTCCTGAACCCGACAATAAGAAAAGGCCGATGCGATTGCACCGGCCTTCTCGTGTCATGTCGTGTCATTGGCGATTGGTTGCCAAAATGAGGTTATTGATCCTGCGGAATGACGCGTAGGCCCAGTTCCATCAACTGCTCCGACTGAGGGTCGCTAGGCGCGTTCATCATCAAATCTTCGGCGCGCTGGTTCATTGGGAACATCATGACTTCGCGGATGTTTTGCTGATCCGCCAGCAACATCACGATCCGGTCGATCCCAGCGGCACAGCCACCGTGGGGTGGCGCACCGTATTGGAACGCGTTGACCAAGGCTCCAAAACGGCTCTCGACCTCTTCTTTGCCATAGCCGGCAATCTCGAACGCTTTGTACATGATTTCCGGTCTGTGGTTCCGGATCGCGCCCGAGACCAATTCGTACCCATTACAGGCCAAATCGTACTGATAGCCCAACACGTCGAGCGGGTTGCCCTCAAGCGCTTCGGCACCACCTTGGGGCATCGAAAACGGGTTGTGTTCGAAATCAATCTTGCCGGTCTCTTCGTCTTGTTCGTAGATCGGGAAATCGACGATCCATGCAAAGGCAAAGCGATCTTTGTCGAGCAGGTTCAGTTCGGTCCCGATCACATCACGGGCTTTACCCGCGATCTTTTCAAAGGCTTTTGGTTTGCCGCCCAAGAAGAACGCCGCATCGCCAATGCCAAGGCCAAGCTGTTGGCGGATGGCTTCGGTGCGCTCGGGGCCGATGTTTTTGGCAAGCGGACCGGCGGCTTCCATGCCAACTTCGACTTCGCCGGATTTGATCTTGGCTTGGGCTTCTTTGACTTTGATGCCCAGTTCCTGAGCCACAGAGTCAGCGGTTTTTTCACGCCAGAAGATATAGCCCATGCCCGGAAGGCCTTCGCCTTGGGCAAATTTGTTCATCCGGTCACAGAATTTGCGGCCACCACCGGTTGGCGCAGGAATGGCGCGAACTTCGGTGCCCTCTTGCTCAAGCAGTTTGGCAAAAATCGCAAAGCCGGACCCACGGAAGTGATCGGAACAATCCTGCATTTTGATCGGGTTGCGCAGGTCTGGCTTGTCGCTGCCGTACCATTTGGCGGCATCACGATAGGAAATCTGCGGCCACTCGTGTGGCGCATCCACCTTCTTGCCTTCGCCGAATTCTTCGAACACACCGGCCAGAACCGGCGCGATGGTGTCAAAGATGTCTTGCTGCTCAACAAAGCTCATCTCAAGGTCGAGCTGATAGAAATCGGTGGGCGAGCGATCGGCGCGTGGGTCTTCGTCGCGGAAACACGGCGCGATCTGGAAATATTTGTCAAAGCCCGAAACCATGATCAGCTGTTTGAACTGCTGAGGGGCCTGTGGCAGCGCATAGAACTTGCCCGGCTGTTGACGCGATGGCACGAGGAAGTCGCGCGCACCTTCGGGCGAGGACGCGGTGATGATCGGCGTTTGGAATTCGCGGAAGTTCAAATCCCACATGCGTTTGCGCATCGAGGACACAACATCAGAGCGCAGGGCCATCGACTTTTGCATCACATCGCGACGCAGGTCGAGATAGCGGTACTTGAGACGGGTTTCCTCAGGATATTCCTGATCGCCAAACACCATAAGCGGCAGCTCAGCTGCGGAACCCAGCACTTCGAGTTCACGAACAAAAACTTCGATTTCGCCAGTCGGCAGGTTCGGGTTGATCAGGCTTTCGTCACGCGCGAGCACGTTGCCGTCGATGCGGATACACCATTCCGAGCGTACTTTTTCCAGATCGGCAAAGGCCGGGCTGTCGCCATCGGCGATCACCTGAGTGATGCCGTAGTGGTCGCGCAAGTCGATGAAAAGAACGCCACCGTGATCTCGGACGCGATGCACCCAACCGGAAAGGCGGACGGTGTCACCGACATTGGCTTTGGTCAGGTCGGCGCAGGTATGGCTGCGATAGGCGTGCATCTGTTCTATCCCTTCGGGCGGATGTCATTTTGTCTGGATATCGCCAAATCTGGCGCTTGCTGGCCGATACACCGTTTGTGGGCGCTAAAGTCAAGGGATGCGTCGCGTTGTCGGCAGTTTATAGGGCATTGAACGGGCATGGGGGCGCTGCCCCGTCCGCAAGCGGCCTCCCCCGGAGTTTGTTTGGCAAGATGAAAAGCGTTAGAGCGAAGCCTTGATCAAGCCACGCAGAGAGTTTCCAACAAAGAGCGATTGGACATTGCGCAGATCCGATAGGGTGAGAGTGCCTTCTTTGTAGTCGCCTTTTTCCAAGAGCGAGTGACGCAGAATACCGGGAAGCAGGCCAGACGTCAGGGGCGGGGTAAGGCGTTTGCCGTCTTTTGTCGTGACAAAAAGAGTGGTGATGGTGCCTTCGCAAAGCTCATCCCGTTCGTTGAGAAATAAAAGCTCATCTATGCCCTTGGGCAGGGAGGCGCGGGCCGTATCGTAAAGCGCGCGGCGGGTGGTTTTATGGCGCAGCCATGGGTCGGTGCTATCTAGCCGGGCATTGCTGATTTGGAGCCGCCACGCAGGTGGGTTTTCGGCCAAAGGCGCGGTTGTCAGGTCCAAGGCGCCATCACGCGACAACGTTAGCCGACAGCGAAGGGCAGTTTCTCCCCCTTTGTCTTGGAGCAACTCGCGTACTGATTGCGAGTCAAACAGGATGCCGAACGCATGGGCAGAGCGCGCCAAACGTGCCAGATGTAGGTCAAGACGCACAAACCCCGTGCCGGGGTGATAGCCAAAGGTCTCGATCAGGCGAAACTCGGGCTCAACTGGGCAAAGCGGGCTTTCCATAGCGCTTCCTCATATTCAGCATGGGCGGTGCTATCCCAAACAACGCCCCCGCCCACATTCAGGGTCGCGGCTCCGTTTTCGACCTGCAAGGTGCGGATCGCGACGTTGAATTCGCTTCTGCCGTCGGGGGCCATCCAACCAATCGAACCACAATAAATGTCACGCGGCCCGGTTTCCAGCTCGGATAGGATTTCCATGGCGCGGATTTTTGGTGCACCGGTAATAGACCCACAGGGGAAAAGCGCCCGGAGGATATCGGGCAGAGTGGTTTCGGGCTTGAGTTGAGCCTGAACAAGCGACACCATTTGATGCACGGTCGTGTAGCTTTCGACTTTGAACAACTCGGGCACCTTGACCGACCCCGGAAGGGAAACGCGGCTGATGTCATTGCGCAACAAGTCGACAATCATCAGGTTTTCAGCACAGTTCTTTTCGTCCTGAGCCAGCCAATCCTTGCGCCGCGCATCTTCGACCGGATCAGGGTGACGAGCGATTGTGCCCTTCATCGGGCGCGTTTCGATTTTTCCACGCGCGTCGGTTCGAAAAAACAATTCCGGGGATCGAGACAAAATATCCGGCAGCCCCGGCACTTGAACCAATGCGCCATAGGACACGGGCTGACGCTCCGTCAGGGCGGCAAAAAAAGCAGGAGTGTCGCCGTCAACTTTAAGGGTCAACGGAAAGGTCAGGTTGGCCTGATAAATATCCCCGGCCCCAATGGCGGCGTGCACGAAGTCAAAGCGTTCTTTGTACTGCGCTTGAGTCCAGCTTGGATCGAGTGCGCCAACGTCACCCTCTGGGTTTGGTAACGCCCAATCAGAGGGCTGGTCAAAAACACCAAAGCACATCAACGGAACCCTGCGCCCGCTTGGCATTCGGTCGGCCAGCTTCGGCTCCAACGCATAGCCAAGCTCATAGCTTGCGAATCCCGCGATCCATAGCCCGGCCTGTTGGGCATCCTCCAAGGCTGTCATCGCAGCGGCCACATCGCCGGGTGAGTCGGCGCGAATGACCTGAACCGGGTCAAAAAAACCAAACGATGTGCCGTCAGGCCCGTGATCAAATCTGATTTTCATCATCGCCCTCGCGTTTCAAGCCCGCGATATAAGGGTTTTTGTCCAAAACGAAAGCCCGGAAAGCGGCAAATCCACCTTCGTTTCCGATACCCCTTGCACCTTTTGGCTCACTGCCTATAACCCACGACAATTTGGGCGCTTGGGGGCGCCTTTTTGCCAGACACATCCGCCAAACAAACAAGAGGTGCACCATGCCGAAGAGAACCGACATCCAGTCGATCATGATCATCGGAGCGGGGCCTATTGTGATCGGGCAGGCCTGTGAATTCGATTATTCCGGTGCTCAGGCCTGTAAAGCGCTCCGCGAAGAAGGCTATCGCGTGATTTTGGTCAATTCGAACCCGGCGACGATCATGACCGATCCGAACATGGCCGATGCGACCTATATCGAGCCAATCACACCCGAAGTTGTCGCCAAGATCATTGAAAAAGAACGCCCCGACGCGTTGTTACCAACCATGGGTGGCCAGACCGGTTTGAACACCTCTTTGGCGCTCGAAGAGATGGGGGTTCTTGGCGAATTTGGTGTCGAGATGATCGGCGCGACCCGCGATGCCATTGAAATGGCAGAAGATCGCAAATTGTTCCGCGAAGCGATGGACCGTTTGGGCATTGAAAACCCAAAGGCGACTATTGTGACCGCCCCGAAATCCGACGCTGGTGTGACCGATCTTGATGCTGGTGTTCAAATGGCGCTGGATGAGTTGGATGACATTGGCCTTCCAGCGATCATCCGCCCGGCCTTTACCATGGGCGGCACCGGCGGCGGCGTCGCGTATAACCGCGAAGATTACATCCATTTCTGCCGCACCGGTATGGATGCCAGCCCGGTGAACCAGATCCTTGTCGACCAGAGCTTGCTCGGCTGGAAAGAATACGAGATGGAGGTTGTGCGCGACAAAGCCGACAACGCCATTATCGTTTGCGCGATCGAAAACATCGATCCGATGGGCGTGCACACCGGTGATTCGATCACAGTGGCCCCTGCCCTAACGCTCACCGACAAAGAATATCAGATCATGCGCACGCATAGCATCAACGTGCTACGCGAAATCGGCGTTGAAACCGGTGGGTCCAACGTCCAATGGGCGGTGAACCCCGCCGACGGCCGTATGGTTGTGATCGAAATGAACCCACGGGTGTCGCGCTCTTCGGCGTTGGCCTCCAAGGCAACGGGCTTCCCGATTGCGAAAATCGCCGCCAAGCTGGCGGTTGGCTATACGCTCGACGAGCTGGACAATGACATTACCAAGGTCACGCCGGCATCGTTTGAACCGTCGATCGACTATGTTGTCACCAAGATTCCGAAATTCGCCTTTGAGAAGTTCCCCGGCTCCAAACCCTACCTGACCACCGCGATGAAATCGGTCGGCGAAGCCATGGCCATCGGTCGCACCATCCACGAGAGCCTGCAAAAGGCGCTTGCTTCGATGGAATCTGGCCTGACTGGGTTTGATGAGGTCGAGATCGAAGGCGCACCAGACAAAGCCGCCGTGGTCAAAGCCATCAGCGAACAAACCCCGGATCGGATGCGCACCATCGCTCAGGCGATGCGCAATGGCCTGACCAATGACGAAATCCACAACGTCACCGCCTTTGACCCATGGTTCCTTGATCGAATCCGCGAGATTATTGAGGCAGAAGAGCAAGTCAAAGCCGACGGGCTACCCAATGACGAAGCCGGTCTTCGTGAGCTCAAGATGCTTGGTTTTACCGATGCACGTCTCGCCAAACTAACCGGGTTTAGCGAAAAAGACATTCGAACCAAGCGCGTCAACGCCGGGGTCACCGCCGTCTTTAAACGGATCGACACCTGCGCCGCTGAATTCGAAGCGCAGACGCCTTATATGTATTCCACCTACGAAGAGCCGATGATGGGCGAAGTGGAATGCGAAGCGCGACCGTCGGATCGCAAAAAGGTCGTCGTTCTGGGCGGCGGTCCAAACCGGATCGGCCAGGGAATCGAGTTCGATTATTGCTGCTGCCATGCCTGTTATGCGCTGTCTGATGCCGGTTATGAGACCATCATGATCAACTGTAACCCCGAAACTGTGTCGACCGATTATGACACCTCGGATCGCTTGTACTTTGAGCCGCTGACCTTTGAAAACGTCATGGAAATCCTGCGCGTTGAGCAGGAAAACGGCACATTGCATGGCGTAATTGTACAGTTTGGTGGGCAAACCCCGTTGAAACTGGCCAACGCCTTGGAAGCCGAAGGCATTCCGATCCTTGGCACCACGCCCGATGCGATTGACCTTGCCGAAGACCGCGAACGTTTTCAGGCTTTGGTCAACCAACTTGCGCTGAAACAGCCCAAGAATGGCATCGCTTCGACCGACGCCCAAGCGCTTGCCATTGCCGAAGAGATCGGCTTTCCGCTGGTGATCCGCCCCTCCTATGTTCTGGGTGGTCGCGCCATGGAAATCGTGCGCGATATGGCCCAGTTGGACCGCTACATCGCCGAGGCGGTGGTTGTGTCCGGCGACAGCCCGGTTCTACTTGATAGCTACCTTTCCGGCGCAGTCGAATTGGACGTTGATGCGATTTGTGACGGCACCGATGTGCACGTCGCGGGCATCATGCAACACATCGAAGAGGCCGGTGTGCACTCGGGTGATAGCGCCTGTTCCTTGCCGCCCTACTCGCTCTCGGATGACACTCTGACCGAAGTGAAACGTCAAACCGTGGCCTTGGCCAAAGCGCTAAACGTGGTTGGTTTGATGAACATCCAGTTCGCGATCAAAGACGATGAGATTTACCTGATCGAAGTGAACCCACGCGCCTCGCGGACCGTTCCCTTTGTCGCCAAAGCCACCGACAGCGCGATTGCCTCGATTGCCGCGCGTGTTATGGCCGGTGAAAAGCTTGCCGCCTTCCCGATGCGTGCGTCCTATCCGGAAAACGCCGACTATGACACCGATCTGCCGCTGGCCGATCCGATGACATTGGCCGACCCGAACATGCCGTGGTTTAGCGTCAAAGAAGCGGTTCTGCCTTTCGCGCGCTTCCCCGGCGTTGACACCATCCTTGGGCCAGAGATGCGTTCAACCGGCGAAGTCATGGGGTGGGATCGTTCCTTCCCGCGTGCCTTCCTCAAGGCGCAGATGGGGGCCGGAACCATGCTTCCCGAAAGCGGCGCTGTGTTCTTCTCGATCAAAGATGACGACAAGACACCGCAGCTGGTGGAAACCGCGCAGACATTGGTTGATCTTGGCTTCAAGATTGTTGCCACATCGGGCACCGCGGCCTTCCTTGGCGATCAGGGCATTGCCTGTGACACCACCAAAAAGGTCTATGAAGGGCGTCCGAACATTGTCGACCTAATGAAAGACGGCGGCATTCAATTGGTGATGAACACCACCGAAGGCAACGCCTCGGTCTCGGATAGCCGCGAAATCCGCTCGGTCGCACTTTATGACAAGATCCCATACTTCACCACAGGTGCCGGTGCCCACGCCGCTGCATTGGCGATGAAAGCCCGCGAAGAAGGTGATTTGGTGGTTAAATCGCTGCAGGCCTAAGTCCCGGCTGCACGACATTGGTTAGTGGGCCGCCTTGGCCCCTAGTAAACAAAAGCAAAAGCCTCCGAGAGCATCTCGGAGGCTTTTTTGTTCATTGGCAATGTCTGTACTGTGGACAAAACGGCCGTTCGCTGAACTTGCTACAATGTCTGGTAAGTGGTTGTGGCGATCACAAAATGAGATCACTCACCGTCAAGCCTGCCGCTGCGCCCAAATCGACCGAGAAATCGGACGCGCTGTCGCCGTCCACGTCGATGTACAGCCGCCCGATGCTGTCGTTGTAACGCACCTCGTTGCCCGCCCCGGTGTAACTCGTCACGAAGGTCAGCGTGCCGGCAAAGCCAGAGAGGTCGATCATATCCGTGCCTGCGGTGAAATCGGTGATCACATCGCGCGGGCCGGAGTGCAGGCTCTGGTTCACGTTGCTGAACACAAAGGTATCGGCCCCACCGTCGCCAGTCATCGTGTCCGCCCCCGTGCCGCCGATGATCCGATCGTCATCGGCACCGCCAAAGATCATGTCATCGCCCGAGTTGCCCACCAGCGTATCCGCGCCGCGGTTGCCGTTGAGCTCATCGTCATCGTCGCCACCGCGGACAATGTCATCGCCCAGGCCCCCGTCGAGCGTGTCATTGCCCGCCTCGCCGCCCATGTCGTCGGCCCCGGTGCCCCCATAAACCATGTCGTCGCCATTGCCGCCACGCAGATAATCATCGCCCGCGTTGCCCGCGAGCGTATCATTGTCATTGCCGCCAAACATGCGGTCGTTGCCGTCCTCGCCGCGCAGGGTGTCTTCGCCGTTGTTGCCGGTGAGGGTGTCATTGCCCGTGCCGCCGCGCGCCCAGTCGCTGTCATCTTCACCGCGAACAAAGTCATTGCCCGAGCCTGCCAGAATGCCATCTGATCCGTCGCCGCCTTCGAGGCTGTCATCGCCCGAGCCGCCCATCAGGTTGTCGTCTCCGTCTCCACCCTGAGCGGTGTCATTGCCGGATCCGCCGGAGAGGTCGTCGTCATCATCGCCCCCCATCAGCGTGTCGTTGCCCGACCCTCCCTCCAGCGTGTCAGACCCCGCGCCGCCATCCAACGTATCGTTGCCGCCAAGGCCGGTCAGCGTGTCATCGCCGCTGCCGCCCGATAAGTCATCAGCCGAGTTGCTGCCGTCAACCGCATCATCGCCGCCGCCGATTTCATAGACGTTGACGGAGTCGCCGCTAAGAGACGTGATCAGAAGATAGGTCGTATCGCCAATGGTGACTTGTTCGGCACTGAGCGCGCCGTCCAAAAGCCCCTCTCCGGAGTCGTCGGTGAGCGTCTGCAAACGGGTCAGGGTACCGACACTTCCCCCCAGCGGATCCGTGTCAATCTCGAAGAATTGCACCGTGTCACCACTCAAGTTCGTGACCGCAAGGGCAAGGCGATCCCCCAATTCGATAAGTTCCATGCCGATGGCAAAGTCCAGAAGTCCGGGGGAGACGAGACGCTGCACGACAGTGGGTTGGTTGCTCCCATCGAAGGCCATAACGGTTACGGCGTCATCATCGGCCTCTGTAACGTACATATAGGCGGTACCATCAATAACGGTGACCTCCACGATACGCGGGCTGTCGAGGATTCCTGTCACAGTGCCGTCAACATTCACAACAGACGTCAAGGCTCCGGTGCTTTGGTTTACAGAAAACACCGAAAGACCATTGTCAAAGCGACCCGTGGTGACCAGATATTGCGTGCCTGACAGTTCAAACGCATCCAAGCCTTGGGTCGTATTAAGCTCCAACGTAGCATCATCATCAATGTTCTGAACATTGGTGAGCCCGCCGGTGGGACCGACTGAAAAAACACTCAATCCCTCTGTTCCTCCTACGTAGATGAAAGTTCCCCCCGAAAGGGTAACGACTTCAAGACCGACAGCGCTACCCAAATTGAAATCAGGATTGTCGTTGTCGAAGACGCGGTCCGCGAAACTGAGGAAAGGACCCGCGTCAGAGAGAGAGAAGACCGTGATGCCATTGTCGCCCTGTCCACTGGCCACGAGGAATTGATTGCCGCCGACCTCAAATGTTTCGAGCCGCCATACGAGACCAAGTGTAATACCTGCTGTGTCATCCACCACGCCAACTGGCGTGAGCTGTCCATCGTCAGACAGGGTTGCCACCTGAATGGCATTGTCAACGAAACTTGAGATGTAGACGTAAGTGACACCCCCGATAACCGCAGTGGCGCTATGATAGGCATCATTCAGACGAAGTACGGCCGTATCAACAAGCGTGTCGGTAAGTGCCAGGCTGGTGCCGGTGAGTGTGACCATGGTTCAATCTCTTTCTTCATAAAAGGGAGACAGAGCGCACCCTCTGCCGTGGTTTTAATGACACCTACACTACCAACTTTGCCCAATCGGTCAAACTCGGCGGCATCAAGGAATCAGATCGTCCCCGGTCAGCCCCGGAACCGGAATGGTGGATTAGAGATAGATGTAACTAGTGGAAAGCAGACCTTCGCTACGCAAGCAGCATTGGTCACTTTGGGCTCAAAGTGGACATTTTCTGCGTTTGCAAGACAGAGGCCTCTTTCCATACCTTCTAGGCTGCCAGTTTGGCTCCCCTTTGTTAGGCCGTGCTGCGGCCCTTGTAGGAGGACTTTAAGGCGGCACCGATCAGCACGACACCGATCAAACCGGTGATGACTTCGGGGATAT
>NZ_JBZXVN010000064.1:0-1811 GCF_058892305.1 Pelagimonas sp. | reverse complement strand
GGGGCGCATGTAGATGCGTCGCGTTATGACGAGATGTATGCGCAATCGGTGAGTGATCCCGAAGGTTTTTGGGGGGCTCAGGCGGAGCGGCTTGATTGGATCAAGGCGCCGACGCAGGTGAAGAACACCAATTTCAACCTCGGCGAGGTCAATGTTGAGTGGTTTGGCGACGGCACTTTGAACGTCTCTGCCAACTGTATCGACCGTCATCTCGAAAAGCGCGGCAATCAGACTGCGATCATTTTCGAACCCGATGACCCAAAGGAACAAGCGCAAAGCATCACCTATAATGACCTGCATCGCCGGGTCTGCCGCATGGCCAACGTGCTCGAAGAGCTGGGCGTGCGCAAAGGGGACCGCGTTGTTATCTATCTGCCGATGATTCCCGAAGCCGCCTATGCCATGCTGGCCTGCGCGCGGATTGGCGCGATCCACTCGATTGTTTTTGCAGGATTTTCCCCTGATGCTCTGGCTGCTCGGGTCAATGGATCCGACGCCAAGGTTGTCATCACCGCCGACCACGCCCCGCGCGGCGGTCGCCAAACTCCGCTGAAATCCAACGCGGATGCGGCCCTGCTGCACTGCAAGGACACGGTCAAATGTCTGGTGGTCAAACGCACCGGCGGTCAGACCACCTGGATCGCTGATCGCGACTATGACTACAATGAAATGGTCATGGAAGTCGGCGATTATTGCCGCCCCGTCGAGATGAGCGCCGAAGACCCGCTGTTCATCCTCTATACCTCCGGTTCGACCGGCCAACCCAAGGGCGTTGTTCACACGTCTGGCGGGTATCTCCTCTATGCCGCTCTCACCCAAGAGGTGGTTTTTGACTACCAAGAGGGCGATGTTTACTGGTGTACTGCGGACGTTGGTTGGGTCACCGGACACTCGTATATCGTGTATGGCCCGCTGGCCAATGGCGCGACAACGGTGATGTTCGAAGGTGTTCCAACCTACCCGGATGCCTCGCGGTTCTGGCAGGTCTGTGAAAAGCACAAGGTCAATCAATTCTACACCGCCCCGACGGCCATTCGCGCCCTGATGGGTCAAGGTCCTGAATTTGTTGAAAAATGTGACCTGTCATCGCTGCGCATTCTTGGCACCGTCGGTGAGCCGATCAACCCCGAGGCTTGGAACTGGTACAATGATGTTGTTGGCGGCGGGCGTTGCCCAATCGTTGACACCTGGTGGCAGACCGAAACCGGCGGTCACATGATGACGCCGCTTCCCGGCGCGCATGCAACCAAACCGGGTAGTGCGATGAAGCCCTTCTTTGGCGTGCAGCCGGTGGTTCTTGACCCGCAATCAGGCGAAGAAATCGACACCTATCCGGTCGAAGGCGTTTTGGCGATCAAAGACAGCTGGCCCGGTCAGATGCGCACCATCTGGGGCGATCACGAGCGGTTCGAGAAGACTTACTTCTCTGATTACAAAGGCTACTACTTCTCGGGCGACGGGTGCCGCCGCGATGAGGATGGCGATTACTGGATCACTGGCCGCGTCGATGACGTGATCAACGTGTCTGGCCACCGGATGGGCACCGCCGAAGTTGAATCGGCTTTGGTTGCGCATGCTAAGGTCGCCGAAGCCGCAGTTGTCGGATATCCCCATGAAATCAAGGGCCAAGGCATCTATTGCTACGTCACCTTGATGAACGATGTGGAACCCACGGATGAGCTGCGCAAGGAGCTGCGGACCTGGGTGCGCACCGAAATCGGCCCCATCGCATCCCCCGACCTGATCCAATGGGCCCCCGGCCTGCCCAAAACCCGCTCCGGCAAAATCATGCGCCGCATCCTGCGCAAAAT
>NZ_JBZXVN010000063.1:0-17592 GCF_058892305.1 Pelagimonas sp. | reverse complement strand
GACGCATCTACATGCGCCCCAGACGTCAGTGCCGATGATGGTGGATAGGTGGCTGCGGTGTCTGTGGATGTGGTTTTGTCGTTCATGGATGTCTCCTCCCAGTACGAATTGCTCCCCCATGATGCGGACTTCCGTCACGTCATCAGCTTGACTGGAGCATAGAGGAGTTGGAAAATTTTTGAAGAAAATAAATGATATGAATGGGTTATGTGTAAATACTTTTCAGAGGGTTTCGAAAATCTGTAAACGAATTTTCGAAATTGCTGCTAACCCCTTCGTTTTTCTGCATCTGCATCAATTCTGTTTGCGCAAGCATTTGTTAAGGATTTTGCACTTCTACGACCAAGGTCGTAGCTACGTAGTATTGGGTAGCCTGTGACAAAAGGTTCCGGGTCTTGAATGTGGGGCGCTAACGGCCAGTGACTCATCCCCTGAGCGAATCTCATCATTATCCCTTGCGAGAGGGCGCGGATGCGCTACGCTCGGGGTAAGACGGGAAAACCGTCGTATTTAGGGAGGAAATTATGAAAACCATCACAGCCAAGCTGCTGACCACCGCCATTGCCATCACATTCGCCGGCGAAGCCCTTGCGACCGAATGGAATGTTTCGGTCTGGGGCAAGCGTCGTGCCTTTACCGAACATGTCGAAAAGCTCGCTGAATTGGTGTCGGAAAAGACCGGCGGCGAATTCACCATGAATATTTCCTATGGTGGGCTGTCCAAGAACAAAGAGAACCTCGACGGGATTTCGATTGGCGCGTTCGAAATGGCACAGTTTTGTGCCGGGTATCACGCCGACAAAAACCGGGCGATCACGGTGTTGGAGCTGCCCTTTCTTGGTGTGAATACGCTTGAAGAAGAAGTCGCAGTCAGCCACGCGGTTTACGGACACCCTGCGGTTCAGGAAGAAATGGAGCAGTGGAGCGCCAAGCTCCTGATGACCTCGCCGATGCCACAATATAATATTGTCGGCACGGGCGATCCCCGCGATGAGCTGGCGGAATTTGAAGGCATGCGCGTTCGCGCCACCGGTGGTCTGGGCAAAGCCTTTGCTGCCGTTGGCGGCGTTCCCACATCCGTGACCGCAACAGAAGCCTTCCAAGCGATGGATAGCGGTGTTGTTGACACGGTTGCCTTTGCCCAGCACGCGCATTTGGCTTTTGGCACTATTAATGAAGCGGATTGGTGGACGGCCAACCTGAACCCTGGCACCGTCAACTGTCCGGTTGTTGTGAATACCGATGCCTATGACAGCCTGTCGGATGAGCATCGCGCGGCGCTAGACAGTTCTGTTGAAGAGGCAATTGCGCATTATTTGGCGAACTACGGGGCCCTGCTTGAAAAGTGGGATAGCGTTTTGGCTGATAAAGGCGTGACCAAGGTTGAAATCGCAGAGGCTGAATTGGCGAAGTTCCGCGACGTTGCCGGTAAACCGATCCACGATGCGTGGCTCGCTGACATGGCGGCCCAGGGGCTCCCTGCGCAAGAACTCTATGATCTGGTCTTCAAAACACTCGAAGACGTACGCGCGTCGAACTAACTGATACCGACCCCGGTGCAATGCCGGGGTCGTGTTTCATCGGTGAGGCGGGGAAAAATCGCGTGCACGCGATTTGCAAAAGTTTTGCAAAACTTTTGGTGCCACCCAGCCGCGCGGTTTTTCACAACAATAAAGCGGGGCAACTATGGCGGGTCAGTCAGCAGTGCTGAGCGACGACAGTTTGATTAGCAAACTGGATCAAAAACTAGAACGTATAGAAAGTGTCATGGCCTTCGTGTCTGGGCTTGGTGCGTTTTGCCTGATGGTTCTGGCGGTGGTGTCCGTGTCTGGGCGCAACATGTTCAACAAGCCGCTGCCGGGCTATGTTGATTGGATCGAGCTGGCCATGCCCTTTATCGCCATCTTCGGCATTGCCTATGTGCAACGTTCTGGCGGACATATCCGGATGGACATCTTGGTTGGACGCCTCAAAGGACGCGCGCTTTGGGCCTCGGAATTCATCACCACCTTTGGGATATTGATCCTGATGCTTGCGTTGATCTGGGGATCATGGGCGCATTTCGACCGTAGCTTTGATTTTGGCAAACCCAATTGGAGCCGTGACAGTTCCATCGACATTGGATTGCCGATCTGGCCGGCCAAACTTGTGGTGCCGGTGGCGTTTTCGGTGATGGGCCTTCGGGTGTTGATCCAACTTTGGGGATATGCCCGCGCCTTTGTGCTTGGGCTTGAGCGGCCGGTTGCCGTTCCCTTGGTGCAAAGCGTCGCGGATCAGGCCGCCGAAGAAGCCGCCCATATATCGGGGCACGACGAATGACGAGGTTGTCCCTGTCCGGGTGGACATCACCACACGAACCGTCTTCATCTCACGAAAAATTATGCAACAAACTCACACCCCGAGGACCCTCACATGGATAAGATTGAGATAGGCCTTTGGGTGACAAGCGGGATGCTTGTCATGGTGGTGCTGGGGATGCGCGTGGCCTTTGCGGCCGGGCTGGCGGGGTTGATTGGCCTTGTGTGGCTGCGCTGGGATCAGTTTGGCTATGATCCGGATCGGCTCTGGAAGGCGATTGAGATCAGCCTGAAGATCGCCGGTCAGGTGCCGCATTCCAAAGTGAGCAGTCAGGCGCTTAGCCTGATCCCGACCTTTATTCTGATTGGTTACCTTGCCTATTACGCCGGGCTAACCCGCGCCTTGTTTGAGGCCGCCAAACGCTGGATCGCTTGGGTTCCGGGGGGATTGGCGGTGTCGACCGTGTTCGCCACGGCGGGGTTCGCGGCGGTGTCCGGGGCATCAGTCGCCACGGCGGCGGTCTTTGCCCGCATTGCCATCCCCGAGATGCTAAAGGTCGGCTATGACAAACGTTTTGCTGCCGGGGTTGTTGCGGCGGGTGGCACCTTGGCAAGCCTCATCCCACCCTCGGCAATTTTGGTCATCTACGCCATTATCGTCGAACAAGACGTTGGCCGATTGCTCTTGGCAGGCTTTATTCCGGGGATGTTTTCGGCGGTCATATACGGGCTTTTGATCATCGGTCTTGCCCTGACTATCCCAAACTTTGGTCCTCCGGTGGGCGGCTTTACCTGGAAAGAACGGTTTGCGTCCTTGCCGCCCGCCTTGCCGATTGTGGCGGTCGTGGTGATCATCATCTGTTTTGTCTATAACCCGTTTGGCGGAGATGCATGGGGCACGCCGACCGAGGGCGGGGCCATTGGGGCGTTTATCGTGTTCTGCATGGCACTTTTCCGAGGCATGCGGATGTCTGAGCTGAAGGACGCGCTCACCGAAACCGCCAAATTGTCGGTCATGATCTTTTCGATCATTTGGGGCGTGTTGATCTATGTACGCTTTTTGGGCTTTGCCGATTTGCCAACGGCCTTTGCCGATTGGATCACGTCCTTAGAATATTCGCCGATGTTGATCCTTGTCTGCATTCTATTGGCCTATGCGGTTTTGGGCATGTTCATGGATGCGATTGGCATGTTGTTGCTTACCTTGCCGGTGGTCTACCCGGCGATCATGGCCTTGAACGGCGGTGAAACGGTTGCGGCGGCGGATAGCGCCTTTGGCATGTCGGGCACCATGTGCGCGATCTGGTTCGGGATTTTGGTGGTGAAGATGGCCGAGTTTTGCTTGATCACACCGCCGATCGGGTTGAACTGTTTTGTTGTTGCCGGGGTGCGGCCAGAGCTTTCGGTTCAGGATGTGTTTCGAGGTGTGACTCCATTTTTCATCGCCGATGCGGTGACAATTGCCCTATTGGTGATGTTCCCTGCGATTGTACTTTGGTTGCCGTCTTTGGCGTGACCTTGTGAAAAGAGGAGGGGGCGCTGCCCCCTCTGGAGCCTGTTGGCTCCATTCACCCCCGGGATATTTGGGGAAAGAAGAAACTTTGGGTGTCATATAAAGTTCACTTGGCGACTCAGGTATAATTCCGTATTTCCAGAAATATGGAAAAAGAAGTGATCTCCCAACTGGCCTCCCTTGCGCATGACCGCCGTTTATCGGTGTTTCGCCTTTTGATGCGACGCTTTCCTGATGCCGTAGCGGCGGGTGAGCTGGCGCAGGTTTTAGACCTCCCACCATCTTCGTTGTCTACCTGTTTGTCGCATTTACGACAGGCCGGATTGGTTGCCCAAACACGGGTTGGGACATCGCTTCTCTACTCCGCTGATACGCAGGCTGCGTCGCGTTTGGTCACCTACCTCGCGTCTGATTGCTGTCGCGGGCGCCCAGATATGTGTTTACCCAATCCTCATCGAACGGAGCCTGAGATGGCCATTCGGAAATACAATGTTTTGTTCATCTGCACCGGCAATTCTGCCCGGTCAATTTTTGCCGAAACTTTGATGCGCGAGATGGCGGGGGACCGGTTTGATGTCTATTCGGCCGGAACCAAGCCGCAGTCCGAGTTAAACCCATTTGCCGTCGAATTGCTGGCG
Organism: Pelagimonas sp.; assembly: GCF_058892305.1. Classification (NCBI taxonomy): domain Bacteria; kingdom Pseudomonadati; phylum Pseudomonadota; class Alphaproteobacteria; order Rhodobacterales; family Roseobacteraceae; genus Pelagimonas; species Pelagimonas sp. Next base: position 13,144 of record NZ_JBZXVN010000063.1, on the reverse strand, counting down.
TCAAAAGGGCACGACACGTCGGGCCTGCGGGCAAAAAAACTCGAAGAATTTACCGGCGAGGGTGCGGTGCAGATGGATTTTGTTTTTACCGTCTGTGACACGGCCGCCAACGAAGATTGCCCACCTTGGCCCGGTCAGCCGATGACCGGCCATTGGGGGCAGGCGGACCCGGTCAAAGCCACCGGGACAGATGCCGAAAAGAGACTGGCCTTTCAACAGGTCTATGGCGCGTTGCGCAATCGCATCCGCGCCTTTGCCGCATTGCCGGTTGAGACCCTTGGTCGGGCCAGCTTGCAAAGTGAAATCGACGACATTGCCAAACAGGAAGACTGAGACATGGTAACTTATGCAATCAACGGCCTTGGCCGGATGGGTAAATTGGTGATCAAACCGCTGATCGAGGCGGGGGTCGACATCCGTTGGGTTAATGACGCCGTTGGGGATGCGGCCACCCATGCGCATCTGTTGGAATTTGACACGGTGCATGGCCGTTGGGATGCCACGTTTTCCAGCGACGAAGACAGTCTAACCATCAACGGAACCCGGATTCCGGTGTATCAAACCCGCGATTTGGCGGATTTGCCTCTGGCGGAGGTTGATGTTGTCATTGATTGCACTGGCTATTTCAAAACCGACGCTCTTATTCAGCCCTATTTCGATGCCGGGGTGAAAAAGGTTGTTGTGTCTGCCCCGGTCAAGGATGGCAATGCCGCCAATCTGGTGATGGGTGTGAACGACGACATCTATAATTCAGACGTGCACAAGATTGTCACCGCTGCGTCCTGCACCACCAACTGTTTGGCTCCGGTGGTTAAAGTCATCCACGAGGGGCTTGGCATCAAACACGGGTCGATGACGACCATTCATGACGTGACCAATACCCAGACCATTGTTGACAAACCGCACAAGGATCTGCGTCGGGCTCGGTCCGCGTTGAACTCGTTGATCCCAACATCCACCGGTTCGGCGACGGCGATCACCCTCATCTACCCCGAGCTCAAGGGCCGGTTAAACGGTCACGCTGTGCGGGTTCCCTTATTGAACGCATCCCTGACGGATTGCGTGTTTGAGGTTGAGCGCGAAACCACGGTGGAGGAAGTCAACGCCTTGTTCCAAGCCGCCGCCGAAGGCGAGTTAAAGGGTATTTTGGGCTATGAAACGCGGCCGTTGGTGTCGACCGATTACACCAACGACGAACGCAGCTCGATCATTGATGCGCTCTCGACCATGGTTGTGAACGGGACGCAGGTCAAAATCTACGCGTGGTACGACAACGAATGGGGCTATGCGCACCGTTTGGCCGATGTCGCGCGCAAAGTCGGCGCATCGCTGTAGGGAAAGACCATGGACCAGGTTGCGAAGAAACCAAACGGGGTGGCGGCCTATGTTGCCGTCACCGCCGCCTATTGGGCGTTTATGCTCACCGATGGCGCGTTGCGTATGTTGGTGTTGCTACACTTTCACAGCCTGGGCTTTTCCCCGGTCCAATTGGCTTACCTTTTCTTGCTGTATGAATTGGCGGGGATCGTGACCAATATTTCGGCAGGCTGGATCGCCGCGCGATTTGGATTGACCAGCACGCTTTACGCGGGCCTCAGCCTGCAAATCGTAGCCTTGCTGGCATTGGCGCAACTTGATCCCGCTTGGGGTCTGACTGCGTCAGTGGTTTTTGTCATGGCCGTCCAAGGGCTATCTGGCGTCGCCAAGGATCTGTCGAAAATGTCGGCCAAATCTGCGGTCAAATTGCTTGCCCCAACGGGGCAGGGCGGGTTGTTCAAATGGGTGGCCGTTCTGACCGGCTCCAAAAACGCCGTCAAAGGGCTGGGCTTTTTGCTGGGGGCCGGATTGTTGGCGCTGGCCGGGTTTGTACCGGCGGTCTTGGGGATGGCGGGGGTTTTGGCGATTGTTTTGGTGGCTGTCGCGCTCCGTATGCCGCCTGGCCTGCCCACCGGGAAAAAGGACGCCAAGTTCAAAGAGGTGATTTCCAAAGACCGCAACATCAATTGGCTTAGCTTTGCACGGGTGTTTCTATTTGGGGCGCGGGATGTTTGGTTTGTTGTTGGTATCCCGGTCTATTTCTATGCGGTGCTGTCCGACGGATCAGAAGAGGGCAACCGGCTGGCCTTTTTCACCATTGGTAGCTTTATGGCCGTCTGGACGATCCTTTACGGGTTTGTACAAGGCGCGGCCCCGCGCATTTTACGCGCCAAAACGCGACCCGAAAGCGAGATCATTCAGGCGGCACGCAATTGGGCCGCGATGCTTATGATTGTGCCGCTGATTTTGTCCGGATTGGTTTGGGTTGCAGGGGCTCCGGCACCTTGGTTGACCCTATCTTTGATCCTTGGTTTGCTTATGTTCGGGGCGCTGTTTGCCATTAATTCCTCGCTGCATTCCTATCTCATTTTGGCCTTTTCAAAAGGGGATCGCGTGACGATGGATGTCGGTTTTTACTATATGGCCAATGCCGCGGGGCGCTTGTTGGGAACGCTTTTGTCGGGCCTAAGTTACCAGTTGGGCGGGATCGTTTTGTGCTTAGTTGTTGCTATGGCGATGCTTGGGATGAGCGCGCTAGGTGCAAGCAAGCTCCGTTCTCTCGACGGTGACTAAAACGATGTTTGAATCCGAACGGGACGCCAACTCTGGACCGAAAACTGTCTCTCGACGCATCGAAAAAGGAATGGGTCGTAGCCCTAACGTTTAGCGGTGTCTAAGGCGGCTCAAAGACAGGATGAAATGGTTAAACCTTCTTAACCAGGGCGCCCCGACAATACTGTTGGAATGATGTTACGTTAATGAATTTGCATTTCTGCGACACTTTGTGTTTGCCTGAATACCGCTACGATTGACCTATGGCACCAGAGGGCGCATAGTTTTAAACTATTAGTAGAAAAGGATTTGAGAAATCGCGCTCTGGCGGTAGGCTCAGTCATATGTTCTCTAAAGGCTTCGGAAATTCGTGTTTGTCGTTGATCAGCATTTCTTGGAAGGGCGCATTGGGTCAAATGACCATTGCGCGCCTATTTTTATGTCAATCCGCCCAAGAAGGCTCAGTTTTTTAGGACAAAAAAGGGTGATATGTTTTCGTTGACTGGCATATCACCCATGTTTCGACGGATGAAGTCACGTCGGTTGCGATCGCGTTTGCAGGCATTGATTTTGTTTGCGGCGGTTCCAAGCGCCCTCAGCATCGTCTATTTCGGCCTCCAAAGCTACCAGCTAGAATTGGATAGAAATTCAGAAGAAACGCGGCGCATAACCTCTCAATTGGTGACGACGCAACAGGGGTTGGTGGCCGACACCGAGAGCTTTCTAAAGAAATTGGCGCTTTCAGAAGCGGTGCAAGACCCAACCAGTCAAAACTGTGGTGTGTTTCTTTCCCAGGTTTTACAGCTTTCCCATATCTATCAGAATTTGGGTGCACCAAGGTGGGATGGAGACCTGTTGTGCAATGCGCTTCCCTTGCAAAGCCCTGTAAATGTCTCTGATCGTCCCTATATCCGCCGTGCGATGGACAAGGAGGTTTTTTCAGTTGGGACCTTTCAAACGGATCGAGCCACCGGTTTAACCAGCGTTAATTTTGCCCATCCAATCATCCCCGAGGGGCAAAACGACCCTATAGGTGCCGTGGTCGCCGTTTTGGGGCTTGAGTGGTGGAGCACGCATTTAATGCGTGAAGCATTGCCCGATGGGGCCGTAGCGACAATTACCGACCGGCAGGGGCGCATTGTGGCAGTTCATCCGCCCGATGTTGCGGCTCTGGGCGAAACGCTTGAGGGACACGGACGATTGGCGTTAGGAGCATCCAGTGACGAAGGCGCGGTCGTCGAAGGAGAAGATGGGGTGCGACGTGTGGTGTCGCAACGCGTCTTATTCGAAGACGGTGAGGGGCAACCGGTCCAAGTCAGCCTTGGATTGCCCGTAGAAGGAGCCCTAATACAGGCCCGGATGACAGTTTTCTGGCGGTTGATCGCTTTGTGTTCTCTGGTCGTTGTTTTCAGTGGCCTTGCTTTTCGCATGTTGGAAAAACAGGTGTTGCGGCCGCTTGCGGCCTTGAACCAGGCAATCCAAGGCTTTGAAAAAGGCAAGGTGGATGCCCAATTGTTTGATAAACAAGCGGTAAAAATTTCAGATTTCGAACACATCTCCAATAGTTTCCGCCGCATGTCACATGCGCGGTTGACGGCTGAAACGCTGGAAGCAGAGAGGCGTCGCCAATTGCAGGCCTTGCTGCAAGCCTTGCCAGATACATATTTTCGGTTGTCCCGGGATGGAACAATTCTGGAATACAAGGCATCGGACGAACAAGATTTGTTAATGTCACCGGAGATGTTTTTGGGGCACCGCGTGGCCGATATTTTGCCTGGCGATGCCTTGGATCTCTATGAAAAGAACGTAGATCGCTTTCATCAAACTAAAGAAGCGGTAACTTGGGAATACCAACTGGAAATCAACTTAGTCCACGTCGACTTTGAAGCGCGTTTGCAGGCCATTCCGGGGTCAAACGAAATGGTGCTGGTGGTCCGCAATATTTCGGAGGTAAAGCGGGCGCGCGAAAAAATCCTTCTCCAAGCGCGGACTGACTTTCTCACCCGTTTGCCCAATCGGACGAGTTTAACAGCCGAAACCGAAGCCGCGTCTTTTACCGCCCGCACGTTGGGGCAGGCGCTGGTTTTGATGTTTGTTGATCTGGATGGGCTCAAAAAGGTAAATGATCGCTTGGGCCATGCCACCGGGGATGGCTTGTTGAAGCTGGTGGCTCAACGCTTGCAAAGTTGTCTTTCGGAAACAGATTTTGTAGCTCGCCACGCGGGGGATGAATTTGTAATTTTATTGCGTGGAGAAACTGCGCTTGAACGCGTCGACAAAGTCTCCCAACGTGTATTGAACACGATGCAGCGCCCCTTTGAAATCGGCGGGGAAACGGTTTCAATCGCTGCGTCAATTGGCATTGCCCATAGCCCTTCTGATGCCGCCACCCCTCAGGCATTGTTGAGCGCGGCGGACCAAGCCATGTATCTGGCCAAGGGCGAAGGCGGCGGCCGCATTCGTCACTACACCCCGGAAATTGGCAATCGAAACGCGCACCGTTTGCGGATGCTGGATGATTTACATCACGCGCTAGAATTTGACGAATTTGATTTGCACTATCAGCCAATTGTCAATTTGCAAACCGGGCGCGTGGTTTTGGCAGAAGCCCTATTGCGGTGGAACCACCCGGATTTTGGTTTGTTGACACCTGATAAATTTTTGCCCTTTGCGGAAGAGGCAGGTTTGATGGTCGCGCTCGGCGATATGGGGCTGCGGCGGGCCTGTTGTGATTTGAAGGATTTCCGGGATCGCTTTGGCGCGGGCTTTCAAATCTGTGTCAATCACTCGCCAACAGAGCTTAGCGCGCGCGAACACGGGCATGGCCTCGATTGGGCCAGCTATATCAAGGAAAACACCCCCGAAGACGCCTCTATCTTGATCGAAATAACCGAGGCGGCCTTGCTCGACCCGACCCCGTTTACACTTGCGTCACTCAAGGCTTTTCGCGAAGCAGGCATCGACGTGGCTTTGGATGATTTTGGGGCCGGGTATTCCAGCCTGATCTATTTTTTGAATAACGAGTTTGACTACCTGAAAATTGACCGGGAATTTGCTCAGAACGCTCCGGAAAGTGTGCGCGCAACCGGGTTGTGCGAAACGATCCTTGGCCTGTCGCAGCGTCTAGGCAGTAAAGCAATCGCTGAGGGGATAGAACGCGAAGCGCAACTGCGGTTTTTCCAACAACGAGGATGCACTTTGGGCCAGGGCTTCTTGTTCTCCAAGGCTCTCTCTAAAGACGATTTCATGTCTCTGCCGCACGAAGTTGAGCTCGTGACAGCCTAGGGTTTGAAACCGGTGCCTATTCAGCCGCAGTCGCAAGGCATGTCTACCTTTGCTTGAAAGTGTGAAACACCCGGTCGCTCCGTCGGGGATGTCAACGGACTAAGCGTTGACGGCAGGCTGGTAAAAGGGCGCATCCAAGAACCAATCCGGGATGCATTGGCTGCGCGTCGCAAAGAGATACCCTCGTTCTAGGTCCTAAGCCGTGCATGTTGCGCGCATCAGCGTGATGTCAATCGCCGCCAAATCACCTGACAATGCGAGGTAGAATTCTCATGGAGAAGAGTGCTACATCGCGGCACCCGTGTTACATCGTCTGACACCGCGTTCAAAATTGGGGCCTAGAAAAGCCAAAACGAGGAAAATGTGAAAAATGGTTGATCGAAAAAACCAAGACACATCAGGGTTTTTTAATGTTCGACGCTCTGCACGTCTTTCCGTTGCCCCGATGATGGATTGGACGGACAGGCATTGTCGTTTTATGCACCGGCTCATCTCGCACGACGCGTTATTGTATACCGAAATGGTGACGGCCCCGGCGTTGGTGCGCGGGGGGGCTTTGCACCTTCTTGACTTCAATTCTGAGGAGCACCCTGTTGCGCTCCAACTTGGGGGATCGGACCCGGAAGAACTGGCCAAGGCGGCGCAGTTTGGGGCCAAGGCCGGTTACGATGAGATTAACCTAAATTGCGGATGCCCGTCGGATCGTGTGCAATCAGGCACATTTGGGGCTGTGTTGATGAAACACCCCGAACTCGTTGCACGCTGTATCAGCGCCATGCGCGAGGTTGTCGACGTTGATGTGACCGTGAAGTGTCGCATTGGTGTGGATGACCAAGACCCTCATGTGGTGTTGCCGCACTTCCTTGAGCTTATCGCCGAAGCCGGGGTGACACGCGTGACCATCCATGCGCGCAAAGCCTGGCTGCAAGGGCTAAGCCCGAAAGAAAATCGCGATATTCCGCCATTGGACTACGATCTTGTCTTTGCGATGAAAAAGCAATTTCCGGCCCTTCATATCTCGATCAATGGCGGGATTGGCGATCTTGAAACCGCAGGTCAAATGCTGGATCGGGGCCTTGATGGTGTCATGATTGGTCGGGCTGCCTATCACCAGCCTTGGGACATTCTGGGCGACGCTGATGCACGTTTGTTTGGTGGTCAAACCTGTACGACGGCACGTCAAGTCGCATTGGACATGTTGCCCTATATCGAAACACATCTATCTTCTGGCGGGCGCCTGCATCAGGTTGCCCGGCATATGCTTGGGCTTTTTGCCGGGCAACCGGGCGCGCGACGCTGGCGGCAGGTTCTGTCGACACAGGCAACAAAAGACGGCGCAGGACCAGAGGTGGTTTTGGATGCGCTAGAAAAAATGGATGAGGCGCTGACCGCATGACTTTGGACTTTTCGACCCTGCTTCCCCTGTTGGTTTTGCTTCTGCTTTCGTCTGCTTTTGCAGGCATTTTGGCCGGCTTGTTGGGCGTCGGTGGTGGCATTGTTTTGGTTCCGGTGTTTTTCTACATCTTTGGCTGGTTGGGTTTTGATGGCCCGATGTTGATGCAGGTCTGTCTTGCGACGTCTTTGGGCACAATTATCCTAACGTCGCTGCGCTCGGTTCAGGCGCATAACAAACGCGGGGCGGTTGATTGGTCTATCTTGAAAGCTTGGACACCTGGAATCGTGATTGGCGCAATTCTAGGCGTGACCGTTGCTGCGGGTCTGCGCTCTGACGCCTTGGAAGTGATTTTCGGAGTTTTGGCTGGGATCATCGGCCTTTATCTGGCGTTTGGTCGAGAGACCTGGCGCTTGGGGAGCGCCATGCCGACCGGGGCCGCCCTTATGACGCTCTCTCCGGGTATGGGGTTCATGTCTGTTTTGATGGGCATTGGCGGCGGCAGTTTTGGTGTTCCGCTTATGACTTTGTTTTCGGTGCCAATGCATCGCGCAGTTGCAACTGCGGCCGGATTTGGCGTGTTGATTGCCGTTCCTTCTGTTATCGGATTTTTGTTTTTGGAAATTGCTGATGCACCGCCAATGACAATTGGGGCGGTCAATTTACCCGCCTTTGTTATCGCAGTGTCTATGACGATGCTCACCGCGCCTTTGGGGGCGAAGTTGGCGCATTCATTACCTGCGAAATCACTTAAACGTGTTTTTGGGATATTCCTATTGCTTGTAGGTGGGAACATGTTGCGTCAAGCGATTTGGGGGTAAGTGTATGATTCCCATGGCGAGATCAAAACCCTAACCCTAGGGGTGTTTAACGGACAATCAATTCTAATATCCGGCGAATTTAATGCGTGAGGCGGAACAATCCGCTTGGCAAATCAGGATTGTTGCATAGCCGACCTCAATTCACCGAAAAATTTGTGCAAGTTCAAAAACAAGTTTAGGTGTAAATTTGATTTTGGAGGTTTCAATGGCTTGGTTTCTTGCACTTTTTCCTTTGCTTTTGATGGGCGCTTTGGTTGGTGGCGATGGCGACGATGACGGCGCAAGCAGCTCTTCCAGCGATGACCCTGTCGATACAGAGCCTGATCCAAGCGATCCGACCGGTGATGACGATACCATTGAAGGGTCACAAGATGACGATTCAATTTTTGCCCTTGCTGGGGCTGACTTGGTTTATGCCGGGGCGGGGGATGACTTTGTAAGAGGCAACGGTGGCGATGATACCTTGCATGGCCAGGAAGGCGACGACTCCCTAAGCGGCAATTTGGGCGAAGATCGGATTCTTGGCGGTGATGGCAACGATCAATTGAACGGTGGCTCAAACGACGACCGTCTAGATGGACAGCAAGGCGACGATCTCGTGCTTGGTGGAGGCGGAGATGATCTTCTCCACGGTAGCGAGGGTGACGATTCCCTAGAGGGAGACACTGGAAACGACAGTTTGTTTGGTGGGGTTGGTGACGATACCTTACTTGGCGGCGATGGAAATGATGATCTACACAGCAGACTGGGAAACAGCATTTTAGACGGTGGTGAAGGCAACGACACGCTCGAAGTTGATGGTGGATCCAGCACGCTTTTGGGCGGGACTGGTGACGATCAACTGACCATCAATCGTTACGGGGCCGATCTGAATTCGGATTCTTTGGACGGTGGCGAGGGGGATGATACCCTATTGGCGGGCCATGCGGATGATACGCTTGTTGGTGGTCTCGGCTCTGATAGCGTGAGCGGTGGCGACGGCGACGACAGTATTTGTGGCGATGATCTCGCCCATGAGGGTGACAGTGCCGAAGGTGATGACACCCTGCATGGCGAAGCTGGTGACGACACTATAACTGGGAATGGCGGTGATGACAGCCTGACGGGTGATGAGGGCGACGATGTGCTCTCTGGCGGGGATGGCGACGACACTTTGTTCTCGGGAATGGGGACGGATGCACTTTTTGGCGGCAATGGAAGTGACACCTTGATCAACGATGCCGGGTTTAGCGTGGCTACAGGCGGTTTGGGAGCCGACACATTTGTCGTTGATACCATTGGCGGGCTAGTCTCTGCCGAAGCGGATCACGCCATGCGGGTGACGGATTTCACCACATTGGGCGACGACGCGGATGTTCTACGGATCGAACTAAACGGATCCCAGTTTGGCGGCGAAGGCCTGCCAAGTGGTGATGTCGATATCGTTGCCGATGGGGTGACCGGCGATATGTTGGTTCAGATAGACCACGACGGAGAGACGCTGACACTGGCGCGCATTGATGATGGGGTTGCCAATGGATTTAGCGCGGAAAATGTGGTTGTCACGATTTCTGAACCCGTAGCTGAGGCGGAAGACGAGGTCGCTGCCTAAGTGGAATTCAGGTCGCTTTGGCCCGCGTTTGTCGGGCCTTGCGACCGCCACGGCGTTTGCTGATACTTGACTGACGATCCGGAAGCGTGGCCATGATCTGGCTGCGCTCTTGGTTTGTTAGCTTGGACCAACGTGTGATTTCATCAATGGACCGCAGGCACCCAGTGCATAGGCGTGCCTCGGGGTGGATGACGCAAATTTGCACACAGGGGCTTTGGATTTCATCACGTTGCCAGACCGCAGCTTTTGCAGCGGCTTGGGCGCGGGAAGTGGCGAGTTCGTCCTTCAAAGGGTCAGCCTCCGAGATGGCGCAACCGATCGAGCGCCCCTTGTAGGATATACGAGGCGGCGACGTGATCTATGACCTCGGAGCGACGTTTTCGTGACGTATCCGCCTCAAGGAGGGCACGTTCGGCGGCCACTGTGCTTAGGCGCTCGTCCCAAAATGTGATGGGGCCGTCCCATAGCCGGGTGAAATTGCGGGCAAAAGCGCGGGTTGATTGGCAGCGTGCCCCTTCGGACCCGTCCATGTTGCGCGGCAGGCCCAGAACGACCCCAGCGATGTCTCGCTTTTGAAGGATGACGATCAAAGCTTCGGCATCCAACGTGAATTTCTTGCGCTTGATGGTTTCGATTGGCGTCGCGACGCTTCGCAACCCATCAGATACGGCAACGCCGATTGTCTTGGTGCCAAGATCCAAACCCGCCACGGCGCGCATCGGGGGCAGGGCGGTCGCAAATTCAGTGATGTCTTCGTAGATCATAGTGGCGAAAGGCCCTTTTCAAGCGACGCCCACCCGCCCACCCCGTCCCTTGAAAAGGGCCCGGTGGCGATGCGGATTGTGGCGGAGTTATTTGGTAAGACCTGAGCGGGTCGCTGCGGCGTCGATCTTTTCTAAAGATGCAGGATCATTGGCAAAAACACCCTTGGCCTCATCATAGATAGCCTGCGCGCGTTCGGTATCGCCTATAACGCCAAGCGCCGTGATCAGTTTGGCCCAATCGGGGGCGGGGCCACCTTCTTCGGCCAAACGTTCCGACAGGTTTTCCACCATGCCAAGGATCATCTCTTGGCGTTCTTCAGGTGTCATATCCGACGCGGCGGCCACATCTGCCGCACTTGGTCCGGCTTGATCGCCATGCCCCTCGGGCAACGGCGGTAGCTCGTAACGGCTGATGCCGGCGCGAAAGGCGAGTTCTTCGATTTGGGCGCGGATTGGGCCAATCCAAGGGGCCTCCGGGGGGCTTGAGCGCAGCAGGATGTCCCACATCTGAAAGGCGACGTCGGGGCGGCCGGTCTGGGCCATCATCAACCCGCCATAAAAGCGCGCCACGCCGTTCTCTGGATCAAGGGCCAACGCCTGTTCAAGGACCTCCTGCGCCTCAGGAGAAACGTACCCCCCGGCTGCGATGATCATCATATCGGCCAGATCGGTATAGTCTTTGGCTGCGGCGCGTTCGCCCAACAGGGTCACCAATTTCGCCTGAACCTCATAGGCGGCTTTGTAGTTGCCCAATGTGGCTTCGGTGCTGGCGAGCAACACCAAACCGCGTTCATCATCGGGGCGTTTCTCAACGGCATCACGCAGTTGCACCACAAGTTTCATGTAATCTTCTGGGGCGTCGACAGGTTCGGCCGCGGGCATGCGCTCTTCGGCGTCGGCTTGGCTCATTCGGTTGTCGCGCGCCTTTTGCGATTCTTCCATGCGCACCGCTAGGGGCATATCTGGCGTGCCGGGATTGCCAAGATAGGTATAGAGGCCAAATCCGCCGCCCAAAACCGTAGCAGCCACCAAGCCAGCCATAACAAAGCTGGCTATCCCGGCTTTTCCGGCGTCGCTGTTGCCTTCTTTGGCGGCTGTATCCGCCGCCAAAATACGGCGTGAAATCTCAACCTTGAGACGCTCGGCCTCATCGGCGGCAATCGTGCCCCGCGCTGTGTCTTTTTCGATCTCGCTAAGCTGATCGCGGTAAACCTGCAAATCAAACGCCTCGGCTGGTCCGGTGTCGCGATTGCCGCGCAGCAACGCCAGCAGCAAAAGCACCGTTAAAACCAGCGCCAATGCGCCTGTGAGGATCCAGAACATGATGTTGCCTCCGTCGTGTTCTGCCATGATCTATAGGTGCGGGGCCAAGGAAAAAAGGGCAAAAGTCAAGCGATCAGCGGGATGTGACAACGCGCGCCAAACTTTGCGCGTCGGCTTTGCCGCAGGGCCATGTCGCAACTGTGTCAAATGTGACGGTTGTGTGCCGCCGCTTTCACGCTAACCATTTATCACAATACACGAACCTTGAGCTTTGGGATTCGACCCTCATGAAACGCTATTCTGCCTTTGCTATTGCGCGCGAAGCCCTGCGCGACCACACCGGATGGGAGCGCGCCTGGCGCAAGGCCCAGCCGAAAAAGCGCTATGACGTGATTATCGTGGGGGCCGGGGGCCATGGCCTCGCAACCGCTTATTACCTTGGCAAAAACTTCGGGATCACCAATGTTGCGATCATCGAAAAAGGCTGGCTTGGCGGCGGCAATACCGGGCGCAACACCACGATCATTCGCTCCAACTACCTCCAAGATCCGTCTGCGGCGATCTATGAAAAGGCCCGGTCTCTTTACGAAACTATGAGCCAAGACCTGAACTATAACGTCATGTTTAGCCCGCGTGGCGTGATGATGTTGGCCCAAACCGAACACGAGGTGCGCGGCTATCAACGCACCGCCCATGCCAATGCGCTTCAAGGCGTGTCGACCGAGTTCATTTCGCCCCAACGGGTCAAAGAGATCGTGCCGATCATGAATATCAACGGCCCGCGCTACCCTGTGCTTGGGGCGCTGTGGCAAGAACGCGCCGGAAGCGCGCGCCATGATGCGGTCGCTTGGGGCTATGCCCGGGCCTGTAGCGCTATGGGCATGGACATTATCCAGAAATGCGAAGTCACCGGCGTGATGCAAGAGGGCGGCAAGGTCACCGGTGTCTCGACCTCCAAGGGCGATATCGCTTGTGAAAAGCTGGGCATGGTCGTTGCGGGTCATTCCGGCGCTTTGGCCGATATGGCCGGGTTCCGATTGCCGCTGGAATCCGTTGCGCTTCAGGCCTTGGTGTCCGAGCCAATCAAACCAATCATGAATTGCGTGGTCATGGCCAACACCGTGCATGGTTACATGTCGCAATCGGACAAAGGCGAAATGGTCATTGGCGGCGGCACCGATGCCTATAACAACTATACCCAGCGCGGCTCCTTTCATCATGTCGAAGAAACCGTGCGTGCCTTGATCGAAACATTCCCGATGCTGTCGCGCCTAAAGATGCTGCGCCAATGGGGCGGGATTGTCGACGTGACCGGGGATCGTTCGCCCATTTTGTCGAAAACACCACTAGAAGGCTGCTTTATCAACTGCGGCTGGGGCACCGGCGGGTTCAAGGCCATTCCCGGCTCGGGCTGGGGTTTTGCCGAACTGATGGCGCG
>NZ_JBZXVN010000062.1:0-19013 GCF_058892305.1 Pelagimonas sp. | reverse complement strand
TTAATTAGGGCACAACGACACCCCCGACCGAACGTGCCAAATACGGTTTCAGAAAAAGCGACACCTATCCGCCAGAACCAGCGAATTTTCTGACCAAGGCCACGGAAATGCCGGGGTCGTGGTGGCCCTACTGGGCGGACTGGCTCGAGGCCAAAGACGGCAAGACCGTCAAGCCTCGAAAGCCCGTCAACCGCGGAAAGTACAAATCCATCGAGCCGGCACCGGGAAGCTACGTTCGGGCGAATTGAGACCGCGTTCCATGACAGGGATATGTGGTCGTTCGGTACTGCCGGAAATCGCCGCGAAACCTGAACGCCATCCCTCGTGAAGCGGAACGACCGGAAATCCTATCCCTATTGAACCAAGCATCAAACGTCTTGCATTCCTCGGCATAATCAAATGGCCGGTAGCGGATACTCCTGTGCATATGTGGGCAGGGCAACGATCTTCGTCAGATTTCACCGAATGAATTGCCCCCCAATCAACCGGCATTCCGAAATCCCGACTGTGACTGGTCTGGTTGTATGCCGAAATTGAGCGCAAAAACACAGCATTGGGTGCGCTAGGCTCGTATTCCATCGCTGACAAGTTCAAGGATCTGGTTGGCAATAACCTCAGGAGGTTCCGAACCGTCAGGGTTGTACCACTCCGGCATCTGGTTGAAGGCCGAGAACAGCACCTGCGCCAGTCTTTTTGTTGAACTTTGGCGGATCGATTTGTCTTCAATGCCGGCCTTGATGATCTCTTCAAGGAAATCCTGACCATCGCGCAGGGTCTGGCGCAGTTTGTCCTGGTTTCTGCCCGTGAGGTTGCGGCGCGCCTCGCGCATCAATGAGGAACCGAAATCACTCACAACCAATGCGGCGTAAGAACGAAAAAACACGCGCAACCTGTCAAGGCCGTTGCCAGTTGATACCTGGGCCGCGTCAAAGCAAAGCTTGACCCCTTCCAGCGACACCAATGAGCACTGCATCAGGATGTCTTCCTTGTTGCGGGCGTAGTAATAGAGTGCAGGCTTGGTCAGATCGAGTTCGGCGGCGATATCATCGAGCGTGGTTTTCTTGTAACCGACTGTCGAAAACAGTCTCGCCGCAACGTCCAACACGGCACGGCGCTTCAGTTCCTGCTGCTCTTCGACGTCTTTTGTCTTTCTATGCCACTGGATTGCAGGCACATGACCCTCGCTTGAAATTGTGCGCCGGGCGAGAATTCTTCCCGCCCGGCATCTTACCAAGTTTAGTAGTCGAGGCCCCGGGCTGCAACTGTCCAGGCGCCGTTTTCAACCCTGGCCAGGATCAGCGTTTCCACCCCCTGGTGATCTTCGGGGCCGAAGCTGACGGTCTGGCCGCCGATCGGATCGACGTAGCCATTGATCGCCTCGAGTGCCGCAAGAAAGCCTTCGGTTGTCAGTTCGGGACCGGCCGCCTCAAGCGCCTCGGCCAGCAGGTCGATGAAAATATAGCCCAGTTGCGCCTGCGGCTCCATTTTTGTCCCATAGATCTCTGCATAGGTTTCCAGGATGCGCTTGGCCTCGCCTTCCGAGGTCGCGACATCGGCGAAGACGAAGGGCGAGACCAGATAGAGTCCTTCCATTGCACCGTCTGCCGCTTTGGCCACGGCATCCATGTAGGGGACCATGCCCGTGACGAAGATCGGTTCGAAGCCAAGCTTCTTGGAGGTGGCAACGGTCAAGATCGTGTCCTTGACACTGCCGGCGTTGAAGACAATGTCGCAGCCTGCATTCTTCAGGGTCGTGACCGAAGACACCATGTCGGTCTCTGTGGCCGAATGCTCGGTTTTTGCGACGATCTCCATGCCGTATTCATGCAGCTGCTGTTCGACGCCAAGCGTCATCGACTCGCCCGCTTCGTTGGCGATTTGCGACACGCAGGGAGTCTCAAACCCGCCGTTCTCATGAAAATAGGCAACCGCCGCTCGGAACTGCTCGGTATAGCTGCGGAAGAAGGCGTATTTCATTGGATGCAGCGGCTCGGCCATCTCGGTCGCCGCGGTCATGGGAAACAGGTTAGGAACGCCGGCCTCCAACTGCTGCGGCATGACCGCGAGGTTCATTGGTGTTCCCAGCGCGCCGACCATGGCAAAGACCTTGTCGCGGCGCAACAGTTTGTTGGCTGCCTGAATGGCGCGCGGCACCTGATATTGCATGTCCTCAATCACGATCTCGAGCTGGCGTCCATGGATGCCGCCGGCGGCGTTGATCTCGTCCACGCGCATCCGCAGGCCGTTGGCTTCGGGCACACCCCAGACAGCCAGCGGGCCGCTGAGATCGGTATAGGTGCCAAGCGTGATCTTGTCGTCGGTCACGCCTTGCGGACCTGCAATGGCCGCCCCGGTGGTCAGCGCGGAAAATGCCAGTGTTATTGCAAACTTCTTCATGATTTCCTCCCTTTCAAGGTTCAGTACATGGTGTCGATGAGGTCTTTGTATTTGCGCTCGACCTCGTTGCGTTTGAGTTTCATCGTCGGAGTGAGTTCCTCGTCCTCAGCCGTCAGAAGCACGTCGATCAAGCGGAACTTCTTCACTTGTTCCACCGGCGAAAATCCGGAATTCGCACGGTCCACCTCGTTGCCAATCAACTCGATGATCGGCTCGCTTTCGCAGAGCGATTTGTAGTTCGAGAACGGGATGCGCTTGTCCTGCGCGTATTTCTCGACCGTTTCCTGGTCGATCATGATCAGCACGGTCAGGTACTTGCGCTTGTCGCCAATGATCACAGCGTCCGAGATGTAGGGCGAGAATTTCAGCTCGTTTTCCAGCTGCGACGGCGTGATGTTCTTGCCGCCGGCGGTGATGATGATGTCCTTCTTGCGATCCAGAATGGTCAGATCGCCATTGTCGTCCATCTTGCCGACATCGCCGGTATGCACCCAACCATCCACCATGGTCTCGGCGGTCTTTTTCGGCTGGCTCAGGTAGCCCGAGAAGTTCGACCGCGCGCGGATCAGGATCTCGCCATCCTCGGCCAGTTTGGCCTCTACGCCGCGCATGGCCCGCCCGATCGAGCCGATCGGCGACTGGCCGGGCACGGTGGCGGTGACGATGCCAACTTCGGTCTGGCCATAGGCCTCTTGCACCGAAACGCCGAGCGCGTTGAACCAGCGGAGCAGACGCGCCGAGATCGGCGCCGCGCCCGAGACGATCGTATGTGCCCGCGCCAGACCCAGTTCGACGCGGATATTGCGCAGCACAAGGAAATCGAGCACTCTGTGCACAAGGCCAAGGCCCAACGACACCTGTTTGCCCGCCGCCAGCAGATCGGCGCGGCGTTCGGCCACTTTCAGCGCCCGCGTATAGGCAAAGCGGCCAAAGGCGGTGGCGTCATTCATGATGAAAGAGATGCGGGAATAGAACTTCTCCCACACCCGCGGCACCGCGAAGATGAAGGTCGGGGCCACCTCCTGAATATCGGCGTTAAAGGTCTCGCCGCTTTCGGCAATGTTGATGGTGATGCCATGCCGGATCGGGATAGCAACCGAGATCATACGCTCCGCAGCGTGGCACAGCGGCAGGAAGGTCAGGATTTCGTCACCCGGTCCCAGCGGTATTTCCGGGTGGTTGTCGGATTGCGCCAGAAAGTACCGGTGCGAGATCATCGCGCCCTTGGGCGCGCCGGTAGTACCCGAAGTATAGATCAGCGTGGCGATGTCCTCGCCCTTGCCGGCATCAATACGAGCTTCGAAGGCGGCGTGCATGGCAGGGTCGCCATCGGCGGCAAGCTCGAGAAACGCTTCCCATCCCATGACCTTGTCATGCGAGAATCGGCGCAGGCCTTCCATGTCGTAGACAACGACCTTTTCAATCCCCGGCAGCTCGTCCTGTACCAGCAGGTATTTGTCGAGCTGTTCCTCGTCCTCGACGAACAACACCTTGGCGCCGCTGTCGTTGAGCTGATAGGCGACCTGTTTTTCCTGCAAGGTCGGGTAGAGCCCGTGGGTGACCGCGCCGATGCACTGGATGCCGAGATCGGAAAACACCCATTCCTTGTTGTCTTCGCTGATGATCGCCACGACGTCGCCGGCATCGACCCCCAAGGCCATCAGCGCACAACCTGCCTGCCGGGACCGGTGATAGTAGTCGGTCCAGGTGTATTCTTCCCAGATGCCGAAATCCCTTTCGCGGATCGCGATCGCAGACCCGAATTTCCGGCAGTTCTGCCGAAACAGCTTGGGCAGTGTGTCGCAGCCGTCGATTTCAAAGACGGGCGGGGTCCAGTTTTGTGTAGAGATGTCGTTCATCGCCATGTCTTCCTTGCTTTCCAGCGGCGGTCGCCCCGCGCGCTGTCGGCCTTGATGCCAAGGTAAAATTCGCGGATATCGGCGCTGTTCATCAGCACGTCGCGTTCGCCTTCCATGACGATCCGCCCGGTTTCCAGCACATAGCCGAAATCGGCGGCCGGAAGCGCGACGCTGGCGTTCTGTTCCACCAGCAGCATCGTCATGCCTTCCTCGACATTGATCCGCTTGATGATTGCGAAAATCTCGGAAATCAGCCGGGGCGAGAGACCCAGCGACGGCTCATCCAGCAGCATCAGGCTGGGCCGTGCCATGAAGGCGCGTCCAAGGGCCACCATCTGCTGTTGCCCGCCCGACAGGTAGATCGCCTGCTTGTCGAGAAATTCGCGCAGGACCGGGAACCAGCCCAGCACCTTTTCGAAATCGCGCGCCACCTCGTCGCGGTCCTTGCGGCAATAGGCACCCATCATCAGGTTGTCTTTCACCGACAAAAGCGCAAACACTTCGCGTCCTTCGGGGCTATGGGCCACACCGGTGCGGGCAATCACATCCGGATCCAGGCCGGTAATGGCCTTACCCTTGAATGTGATCTCACCTTTGAACGGGTCGAGCGCCCCCGAGATGGTTTTCAGGATAGTGGTCTTGCCAGCGCCGTTCGATCCCATGACCGTGACCACGGTGCCTTCGCGCACCGAAAGGCTGACACCGCGGATCGCCATGACGCGGCCATACATGGTTTCGACATTGCGGACTTTCAGAACTTCGCTCATGCCGCTTCCCCCCCTAGATAGGCTGCCTGCACATCCGGGTCGTCCTGCACCTCCGAGGCGCTGCCGGTGGCCAGGAAGCGGCCTTCGTTGATTGCCAGAACCTTGTCCGAGACCTTGTTCACCAGCTTCATGTCGTGCTCGATCATCACCACGGTGATGCCCAGATCCTCGCGGATGTCTTCGATCACAAAGGCGGTGTCGTCGGTTTCCTCGGTGGTCAGCCCGCTGGAGGGCTCATCCAGCAACAGGATCTCGGGGCTGGCGACCAGCGCGCGCGCCATCTCGGTTTTCTTGCGCACGCCGTAAGGCAGGTCGGCGACGCGGGCGTGACGGTAGCCTTCGAGATCGAGAAACTCGATAACCTCTTCCGCCTTGCGGCGGTGCTCCAGTTCCTGGCGTAATTGGCCGGGCAGGAAGAACAGCTCGCTCAGCGGCGAGAACCGCCCATGCCGGAACCGGCCGATCAACAGGTTGTCCAGAAGTGAGGCATGCTCGAACAATTCGATGTTCTGGAAGGTGCGGGCGATGCCGTGGTTGATCACTTCGTGGGGCCTGGCCCCCAGCAGGCTTTCGCCACCAAAGCGGATATCGCCTTCCAGCGGGTCATAGATGCGGCAGATCAGGTTGAACACCGTGCTCTTGCCGGCACCATTGGGACCGATGATGGTGAATACCTTGCCCGGTTCCACCGAGAAGCTCAGGTTATCGACGGCTTTCAGCCCACCGAATGCCAGCGACACGTTTTCGACTTCAAGCCAGCTCATTTCAGACGCTCCGTCTTGAGGAAGGTCTTCTGACGTTGGAAGCTGCGGCGCTTGTACATCGGGAAGACGTTGAAATAGTGATGGATTTTGACCCAGCGGCCATAGAGCCCATCAGGTTCGAACAGGATGAAGCCAAGAAGGATCATCCCGAAGGCGAGGCTGTCGAACCCGCCGGATGTGGCTATGGCCCCGGGAAGCAGCACCTTGACCCAACTCAGGACGGTGGGCAGCAGCACGATGAAGAACGCGCCGAAGATGGCCCCGTGGATGGTGCCGATCCCACCGACAACGATCATAAGAAGCAGGCGAATGCTCTCACCCATGCCGAAAGTTTCCGGTGTAATGTAGTAGAACGCATGCGCCAGAAGCCCACCAGCCAGACCGGCGAACACCGCCGACAGGAAGAAGGCATAGGCTTTGTAGAAGGCCACATTCGTGCCCAGCGAACGGGCCGAAACTTCGCTGTCGCGGATCGCGATCAGGGCGCGGCCAGACCGTGTGCGCAACAGGTTGCGCGTCATCAGAATGGCGCCGACAAACAGGGCGAGATTTAACAGGTAGGTCTTCCAGCTCTGGTCGATGGCGATGCCGAAGATGTCGATGCCCGGAACCGGCAGGCCACGATGTCCGCCGGTAAAATCGCCGCCGCCGCCGATCAGCCGTTCGGTCACGATAGCAATCGAAAGCGTAGCGATGGCGAGATACAAGCCATGCATGCGCCCGCAGATGCGCCCGATGGCCAGCCCGACCAAACCAGTGATCAGCGCCGCCAGGGGCAGCGACAGGATCCACGGCACGCCGTAGCGGCTGAGCAGGATGGTATGAGCATAGGCGCCGATGGCAACAAAGGCGGCCTGCCCGAAACTCACTTGTCCCGAGAATCCGGTGAGGATCATCAGACCCAGGCCGGCGATGGCATAGATGTAGACAAACGACAATTCGTCCAGAAAGTAGCCGTCAAGGAACAGCGGGGCGGCAAGCGCGATACACAAGAACAGCAGATACCAGAAAGCCTGTGTGCGGTCGCGAAACAGGCGGATGTCCTGCTTGTAGGATTTGCGGAAAAGAACGCGCATGAGCCTATACCTTCTTTGCGTAGATTTGTGCCAGCAGCCCTTCGGGCCGGATCAGCAGCACGACGAACATGATCAGATAGGCGCCGATGCCCTTGAACGTCGGGAACATGATGTCGAAGAACGGCTCGGTCACGCCGATCAGCAAACAGCCCAGAACGGCGCCGGGGATCGATCCGAACCCGCCGACAATGGCGCCGGCAAAGGCTTTGAAGCCGACAAATCCCATCTGCGTCGAGACCAGCGTGACCGGGCCCAGGAGCAGGCCGGCGATGGCGCCGAAGATTGCGGACATGGCCCAGATGGACGAGGTCAGGCGCTTGACGGGGATGCCCATGTAAAAGGCCGCCAATTGGTTCAGGGACAAGGCCTGCATCGCCACGCCTTGGCGGGCATAGCGGAAGAAGGCGTAAAGCCCGCTGGCCACGATGGCAGTCACCAGGATCGCCAGAACGCTGGACCAGCCAATGATGACCGACCCAAGCGTCAGATTGCCCTCAACCGGGGCAGGCAGCGAATAGTTGCCAAAGCCCCATACAATCCCGGCCACGGCGCGCAGTGCAATTCCCAGCGCCAGCGTCAGGATAAAAACGGTGAACACCGGCTGCCCGGTGAGCCGCCGCACAACAAGCGCGTCGACCCCGTAACCGAACCCGCCCATGAACACGAGCGTCAGCAAGGCCCCCAGCCAATAAGGCAACCCCCAAAGCACGATGAACTGATAGCCTACAAAGGCCCCCAGCATCATGAACTCGCCCTGGGCGAAGTTCACCTGCTCGGTAGCCTTGTAGACCAGCACCAGGCCGATGGCGATCAGGCTGTAGAGACAGCCCTGTGACAGGCCGACCAGCAAAAGCTGTATGGCGTCGGCGAAACTCAGACCGGTCATATGGCGGCCCTCCAATGCTCTAGGATTTCGTTCATTTCGACGAAACCGGCGTCACCGGTTGTCGGAATGTCTGGCGGGGTTTGTGAGAATCGGGGGGCCGGGGCGGGCATTTCGATGCCGTCCACGGTGACAAAGCTCTCGCGTGCCCGGTTGTGCTGGTGTGTGGCAGCTTCGGCCAGTGGCACCACCGGCGCAAAGCAGGCATCGCTGCCTTCCAGCACCTCGCACCATTCGGCCTGTGTCCGGGTCAGGAACAGTTCGGTCAGGGCCTCGCGCATGGCCGGCTGCGCCTCGGGCGCATATTGGTCGGCAAAACGCGGATCATCGCTCAGCCCGGTCAGGCGCAGGAATTCGGTAAAGAACTGTGGCTCGACACAGCCGATGGATATGAACTTTCCGTCGGCGGTTTCGTAACAACGATACCACGCCACCCCGCCATTGATGAAATCGCCAGCGCGCTCGCCGCTCCAGGCCCCACCGGCCGCCAGCCCGTGTTGCATGGTCATCAAGAGGTTGACCCCATCGCACATGGCCGCGTCGACCACCTGACCCTCGCCGGTTGCGCGCGCATGGGTCAGGGCCGCGAGGATGCCGACATTCAGCATCATCGCGCCACCACCCTGATCGGCAATCAGGTTCATTGGCGCGGGCGGGGGCCGGTCGGCCTCGCCCAGCCCATGAACCGCGCCCGTGATCGCGGCATAGTTCAGATCATGCCCGGCAGCCTGTGCCAGCGGCCCGGTCTGTCCCCATCCGGTCATGCGGCCATAGACCAGCGCCGGATTGCGTGCCAGAACCGCCTCTGGAGCGAATCCGAGTTTCTCCATCTTGCCGGGGCGGAAGCCCTCGATCAGAATCTCGGCCCGCTCGATCAGCCCCCAGAGCTTTTCAGCATCATTTGCCTGCCGCAGATCGAGCACCAGACTGCGCCGCGAGCGATTGAACAGGTTGTGTTTCTCATCGATCGGCAAGGGGAAAGCCTGACCGGGGCGCGTGATCCGCACCACTTCGGCGCCCATGTCGGCCAGATGCATGGCCGCAAAGGGCGCAGGCCCGATCCCGGCCATTTCGATGACCCGAACACCTTTGAGGGGACCGTTGCGTGTCAGCATCTCGTCACCTCGCCCGCAGCCGCGTGGCGGCATCCAGACGCAGGGTCGCGCCGTTCATGTAGCTGTTTTCGATCAGAAAAGCGCAGGCATGGGCGAATTCTTCCATCCGGCCCACCCGCTTGGGGGCCTCGACGCTTTCTTCGAGCGAGGCGACGACCTCATCTCCGAGGCTCATCACCATCGGTGTGCCAAACAGTCCCGGCGCGATGGCGTTGATACGGATGCCTTTCGGCCCCAGCTCGCGCGCGGCAGGCAGGTTGAGCCCTATCACACCGGCCTTGGACGAGGCATAGGCAGTCTGCCCGATCTGGCCTTCATAGGCCGCCCCGGACGAGATGTTGACGATCACGCCACGCTCTTCCCCGTCTTCGGGCGGGTTTTCCAGCATCCGCGCGGCGGCCTGGCTCATCACGTTGAACGTGCCCACAAGGTTGATCTCGACCGTGCGGCGAAAGGCATCGAGAGACGCAGGTGCGCCCTCGCGGTCGACCACCTTCATCGGGCTGACCACACCGGCACAGTTGATGGCGACATGCAGCGCGCCAAAGCGGTCGACCACAGCCGAGATGGCCTCGGACACGTGCTCGTCGCTGGTCACATCCACCTGCCGGAACATGGCCCGGTCCGCGCCCAAACGGTCGGCCAGCGCGGTGCCCTGTTCCATGTCGCGGTCGAACATGGCCACCTGTGCACCCAGCCCGTGCAGGTATTCTGCCGTCGCAGCACCAAGTCCCGAGGCCCCGCCGGTCACGATAATGGTCTTGCCTTCTATCTTCATGACCTGGGCCCCTATTTGAACGCCGCCACACCGGTCAGGGACCGGGCGATCAGCAGTTTCTGAATCTCTGTGGTCCCGTCCGGGATCGGCCCGATGATGGCTTCGCGGGCCAGGCGTTCGACGATGAACTCGCGGGTCACGCCGTTGCCGCCATGGATCTGCACCGCCTGCCGCGTGGCGTTCACCGCGATCTCGGTGCCGTACCACTTGGCCATGGCGCATTCCGTGTCGCAGCGTTCATCGCGGTCGATCATGCCGGCGGCACGATGGGTCAGCAGGCGCGCCGCGTCGATCTCGGTTGCCATGGTGGCGATCTTGTCGGCAATCATCTGATGCCCGGCGATCTGCTTGCCATGCTGGTTGCGCTCTTGCGCGTAACGGATCGATTCCTCAAGCGCCCGGCGCGCCAGCGCGATGCCCCACATCGCCATATGCACCCGCGCGCGTTCGAACACGACCAGCGTCTGCTGCAACCCGCGCCCTTCGGCGCCGATGGTGTTCTCAACGGGCACCCGCACCTCATCGAGGAAGACCTGCGAGGTCGACTGTGCATTGAGGCCGATCTTGGGGATGTCGCGGGTTTCGAACCCGTGTTCCTTGCGGTCGACCAGGATATGCGTCAACCCCTCGCCGGTGTTGCAGGTGCAGATCAGGAAATCGGCGAAACGCCCGTTCGAAATCCAGGTCTTTTCGCCCGAAATCACCCAATCGCCGCCATCCTTGCGGGCGCGTGTCTTGACCGCCGCCACGTCCGAGCCGACACCCGGCTCAGAGATGCCGATGGCCACGGATGTCTCACCCGCCAGAAGCTGTGGGATATAGCGCGCGCGTTGTTCATCGGTTCCAAGGCGAAGCAAAAGGTCGGCGCCCACCACGTTGATTAGGATCGGCAACGCAATGTCCATCGCCGTGACGCCGACCTCTTCGAATAGCATCAGGTGCGTGGACCAATCGAGCCCCATGCCACCCGCCTCTTCGGGATGGGGGGCCGAGGTCAGGCCGAATTCGGACAGTTGCGTGAGGAACCCCTGGATCACCTCTTTTTCAAACGGCGCATCCTTGACCTTCAGGTATTCCGGTTCGATCTGGTCATCGAGGAAGCGACGCAGCATGTCGCAGGCCATTGTCTGTTCTTCGGTCTTGAACATCTCGCTCTCCTATCGTGCCAGAATCAGGACCGAGGCCACGGCCTCTTCGATCCCGATCAGCCCACCACCGTTCTCTGCAATTGCCACCTTTGCCCCTTCGACCTGGCGCGTGCCGCATTCGCCGCGCAGCTGGCTGACAAGCTCATAGACCTGCCCCAGACCGGTGGCGCCGATCGGGTGGCCCTTGCACTCCAGCCCACCCGACGGGTTGACCGGCACACGCCCGCCAATCGTGGTCTCGCCACGTTCGGAGGCTGCCGCGCCCTCACCAAAGGGAAAAAGACCAAGGTTTTCGATCTGGATCAGCTCGCCCACAGCAGTGGCGTCATGCACCTCGGCGACCGAGACGTCCTCGGGCCCAAGCCCGGCCTTCTCATAGGCGCGCCGGGCCGCCTTAGCGGTCAGATGGTTTTCAAAGTCGTCGCCATCCCGGTCCGAACCGGTCTGGATCACGCTGGCACGCAACTCGATGGCGCGGTCTCGGGAAATGCCGTGGCGCTTCATACCCGCTTCGGTCATCAGCACGGCCGCTGCACCGCCATCGCTCATTGGAGCGCACATCGGCAGGGTCAGCGGATAGGTGATCGGCGGCGCGCCCAGCACGTCGCCAACCGTGTAAGGGTCGCGGAACTGCGCCTTGTCGTTTTCCACCGAATGCATATGGTTCTTGGCCGCGATGGCCGCGAATTGCGCCTGTGTTGTCCCGAACAGGCGCATATGCGCGCGGGCAAAGGCAGCGTAGACGGCCATGAAAACGGAATAGGGTTTTTCGGACTCGCTGCCCTCAGGCAGATCGATGCCATGTCCCAGCGCCAGCAGTTGTTTTTCATTCTCCTCGGCTGTCGCCAGTTCCCAGCCCGAGTCGAAGAAGCTGAACATCTTGGCCTTGTCACCAGTCCACATCTTCTCGGCCCCGACGGCCAGCGCCACATCGCCCTCGCCTGCTTTCAGAAACTGCACAGCCAGGTTCAGGGCGGTCGATCCGCTGGCACAGGCGTTTTCCACGTTCACAACCGGAATGCCCTCGATCCCCATATCACGCAGGGCGATCTGGCCCGGGATCATCAACTGGCCTTCCAGATGTCGCTGGGTGGCGTTCGAATAATAGGCGGCCTCGACTGCACCGGCGGAAATCCTGGCATCATCTAGGGCCCCGGTGACGGCCTCGCGAGTCAATGACTTCACGGTCGCCCCGTCCAGGCGCCCCATACGCGTCATCGCCACACCGGTTATGTAAACCTTGTCCATCTTGGTCCTCATCAGGTTCCGGCAAAGACCGGTTTGCGTTTCTCCGAAAATGCCGCCAGCCCTTCGGCAGCGTCGTTTGATGTCAGGTGGTCGCGCAGGACCGACAATTCCCAGGCCAGGGCTTCGACTTGCGACATCTCGACTGACGCATTGGCGACCGCCTTCATGCGCGACAGAACCAGAGGACTTTTGTCAGCCAGATCTCTTGCGAACGCGTCCAGTCGAACCTCAAGCGCATCATCGGCAACCACTTCCTGCACAAG
Source organism: Pelagimonas sp. (assembly GCF_058892305.1). Taxonomy (NCBI): domain Bacteria; kingdom Pseudomonadati; phylum Pseudomonadota; class Alphaproteobacteria; order Rhodobacterales; family Roseobacteraceae; genus Pelagimonas; species Pelagimonas sp. The sequence goes on along the minus strand of NZ_JBZXVN010000062.1, from coordinate 6,715 downwards.
CCCCATGCGCAACCAATCGCACGCCGGCAGACTGCGGCCGGAAAACAGCAGGTATTTGGCGTTCGGCAGGCCAATCCGAGAGGGCAGGACAGCAGCGCCTCCGGCCCCTGGAAAGACCCCAAAATTGGCATGCGCATCACCGATCTTCGCGCTTTCTGCGGCGATCAGTACGTCGCAGCACATGGCCAGTTCCAGACCGCCGGCGACGGTCACGCCGTTCAGGCCACCAATGACGGGTTTGGGAAAATCGCGGAGAATCTGAAAAACCTCCGCTACGGCATCAAGGAAATCGCCGTCTTCGGACCGCTCCTTTGACAGACCAGCTTGCACCGCCTTGAGATCAGCGCCCGCACAGAACGCCCGGCCGCTGCCGGTCAGCACCACAACGCGCAGCTTTCCGTCACGACGAATGCACTCAAGCGCCTCCCCAAGCTCCAAAACCATGTCCCGCGAAAGAGCGTTCAACTCGGTGGGTCTGTTCAGGCGCAACCAGGCCGCCGATCCCCGCGTCTCCAAAATGACATTTACATGTTGCATATGCTCACCTTTATTTACTGACTAGTAAGTAATAATAAGCCTGCGCTGTCAACATCAAATTTCCTTATCTATTACAGCACCTTGGAAGAAACGCTCGAATGGGGGTTCATAAAACCTGTAAAAAACCGAGAATCAGAGTGACAGCTTTTTCGGGCGAGACTCGTTGTTCGCGAAGGAAATTTCACAGGAATTGCCCAAGGCCCAGGCTCGACGCGATCTTCCGCGTTGCCAGGCCAGAGGTCTTCAGCCTGAGGGCTTCGACGATCTTCTGCATAGGCAATCGTTCATTCTGGGGCTCTTAACTCTTCCTGCCGGAAGACAAGGCTACCCCGCCGCACGATCGCCCAGCGGCGTCTCTCAGCCCGGGTCCGGGGTGACCGGATGCCCCGGAATCCGTGGCCGGATCAAACCGGAATCACTGACCGGATGTTATCGGAATGCCAGACCGGATGAGCCCGGTGTGCGCAACCGGGTTCCATCCGTTCGCTTTGAGTGGTCAAAGACAGGGATGAAAGGCAGTATTTTGCGCTTGAGCGCCAGCCAGACAAGGTTCTCAGAATACCCGTATGCCGAGTCCGCTGCCACCCAATCTGGCTTCAGGCCGAACCGCTCTGACGTCCGGTCGATCATCTTGATATTGCGCCCACTTCTGCCTGCCGGATCAACCGCCAAGCATCGACATCCACGATGATCCCATGATCCGTGTCGATCAGATAGTTGTCAGAACAGGCAAAGAAAGCCGGGCCTTTCCGCGCAGCCGTCTATTGGCTGGCGGGATCCAGAGAAGTCCCAAGAAATGGAGTTGACGAAACATGCCCACCTAAAGAAACGAGCGGTATGCAAGGTTCAAATGAACCTCTTCGCAAAGCCGTCGCTCGGACCAGAGGCCAAAGCGGTAGCCTACGAGCGGCCCATGCCAGAAGTTTTGATTTCGTGCAGCGCCTTCGCTGCAAACTTCTTCGACAAACGGGGAGCAGGCCGTCTGGGTCATGTGTGGTTTTGGCTATTGCCAACGCAGCATTCCTAATCGCGTGCTGCATAGTCTTCGGTGCGATCAGGCCTACATCACCAAAGCTATCATTGAGCCCGGCGCTGAGGCCCAGAGTCCGAACAACTCCGTTCCTACGTTCGTTGCCGCTGTCGGGAGCGGGACCTGTCAGAAATCTGCGATGTGTAGCCGACTGAATTTGTTCGGTGTTGCCTGTTCGGCATTCCTGAAGCGCAAGCACACATGATTACCGACAGGCAGCAATTCCTGTGAAATTTCCTTCGCGAACAACGAGTCTCGCCCGAAAAAGCTGTCACTCTGATTCTCGGTTTTTTACAGGTTTTATGAACCCCCATTCGAGCGTTTCTTCCAAGGTGCTGTAATAGATAAGGAAATTTGATGTTGACAGCGCAGGCTTATTATTACTTACTAGTCAGTAAATAAAGGTGAGCATATGCAACATGTAAATGTCATTTTGGAGACGCGGGGATCGGCGGCCTGGTTGCGCCAGTGCGGCGCACGCCAGGTTGACGGCGCAAACGTGGCAATTGCCGAAAATGGTGGTGGGTTGATCGGGATCGAAGGGGCTGTGGCCTCGATTCTGATTCTGGCGCGATAGGAGAGCAGGATGTTCAAGACCGAAGAACAGACAATGGCCTGCGATATGCTGCGCCGCTTCCTCGAAATTGATACAAAGGACTAACCATGAATTCCTATGCCACGCCTATCGTCCCTGACACCTCCATCGACGATCTCAAGGCGCTTTTCACCTGCCAGAAAGCCGCCTCCAATGCCAACCCCTACCCGTCCTACGAAGAACGGTGCGGCAATGTCGAAAAGCTGCTGAAACTGACCGAGAAACACAAGCACGACATTTGTAATGTCATCGACAAGGATTTCGGCAACCGCTCGGTGCGCGAAACCACGCTGAGCGATTTGTTCCTTGTCATCCAGGGCGCCAAACATGCCCGCCGTCACCTGCGCAAATGGATGCGCCCGCGCCGGGTGGGCACAAGCCTGCATTCGCTGCCGGCCACATGCAAGGTGGTGCCGCAGCCCCTAGGAGTGATCGGCAATATCGCTCCCTGGAACTATCCCTATGCCATCGCGCTTCTTCCGGCGGTGCATGCGCTGGCCGCAGGCAACCGTATGATGATCAAGCCCAGCGAGGTCGCGGTACATACAACCGAACTTCTGGGCAATCTCGTTTCCGACAATTTTGACGAGGACCTGTTGGCCGTCGTCACCGGCGGGGCCGAGCTGGGCAATGCCTTTGCCGAACTGCCTTTTGACCACCTGATCTTTACTGGGTCCACCGCCGTGGGGCGCAAGATCGCCCAGGCCGCGGCACCCAACCTGACGCCTGTCACGCTGGAACTGGGGGGCAAGAGCCCCGCGATCATCGACCATTCCTATAATCCGGCCAAGGCGGTCAGCTCGATCCTGCGCGGCAAGGTGCTGAACTGTGGCCAGACCTGTATCGGAGTGGACTACGTCTTTGTGCCCACCGAAAAGCTCGATGGGTTCGTCGGGGATATGAAGAAGGGCTTTACCAAGTTCTTTCCCAACCTCGATGGCAACGAAGACTACACCACGATCGTTTCGGACCGCCATTACGACCGGCTGCGCAATCTGGTCACCGATGCCCGTGACAAGGGGGCAAAGGTGGTGACGGTCAACCCCGATGGTGGCGAGGGCAATACCAACAACCGGATTCTGCCGCTGAATATGGTGATCAACCCCAGCGACGACATGGCAGTGATGCAGGAGGAAGTGTTCGGCCCGGTTCTGTCGATCAAGACCTATGACAGCCTGGATGAGGTCACGGGCTATATCAACAGCCATGACCGTCCGTTGGCGCTCTATTGGTTTGGCCATGACCGCGCCCGTGAAAAACACATGCTGCAAAACACCTGGGCCGGGGGGATGTGCGTCAACGAAACCCTGTTCCACGTGTTCCAGGAAAAGTTGCCCTTCGGCGGCATTGGGGCCAGCGGCATGGGCACCCATACCGGCAAGGCTGGGTTTGACAGTTTCAGCGCCCACAAGCCGGTCTTCCGGCAGGCGCGGCTGAACTCGGCCAACCTTCTGAATCCGCCCTACAGCAGTCTCACCGACACGCTCTTGGCGGTCATGAAGAAAATCGTCTGACACGGACACAAAAAATGGTAACAGGGAGAGTAACAATGGCAGATTATGTAGTCATTGGTGGAGGATCTTCGGGAGGAGTGGTTGCCGCGCGGCTATCCGAGGATCCGAACACTACCGTCACGCTTCTCGAGGCAGGGGGTCCGGGTAACTCGAAATTCGTTTCGATTCCCGGCATGTTCGCCGGGCTGATCCAGAACTACAAAATCAACAAGCTGAACTGGCGCTTCAACACCACGCCGCAGAAAAATCTTAACAACCGTGCGCTTTATAACCCGCGCGGCAAGATGCTGGGCGGTTCGTCCGGCATGAACGGCATGGTCTATATCCGTGGCGAATCCGGTGACTATGACCGCTGGTCCGAACTCGGCAACGAAGGCTGGAGCTATGACGAGGTGCTGCCCTATTTCCGCAAGGCCGAAAACAACGAACGCGGTGCGGATGACTATCACGGCGACAGCGGTCCCTTGCATGTCAGCAACGGCGATGCCTCGTTTGATTTCTACAACGCCTTCCTCTCCTCGGGCGAGAAGCTGGAATACCCCAAGACCCCGGATTTTAACGGCGCCAATCGCGAAGGGCTGGGCATCTACCAGTTCACCACCAAGAACGGCGAACGCGCCTCGGTCAAGTTCTGCTATCTCGACCCGATCACGGACCGCAAGAACTTGGATATCCAGGTTAAGGCCACGGTGCGCCGGATCGTCATGGAAGACGGGCGCGCGGTGGCCGTCGAATACGACCAGGGCGGCGAAACCAAGCGGGTCGGGGTGAACAAGGAGGTCATCGTCAGCGGCGGGGCCTTCGGCTCGCCGCAAGTCCTGATGCTCTCGGGCATCGGACCCCGGGCCGAGTTGGAGAAACATGGCATCAAGGTGCAGCATGAATTGCCCGGCGTGGGCGAAAACCTGCATGACCACCCGGACGTGATGTTCGTGTTCAAATCTAAGAAACGCACCGGAATTTCCCTTGGCCCACTGGGCACGCTCAAGAACCTTGGTGCCTTCTACCAGTACTTCACCAGGCGCAAAGGTTGGCTCGCCAATCCGCCCACAGCGGCGGGTGGCTTCCTGCGGTCCGAGCCGGGTAGGAACAACCCGGATTTCCAACTTCACATGGTGCCGTTGCCCTATCGCAACCATGCCCATGACTACATGTCGATGATCAAGTGGGGCTTTACCATGATTGTCAATATCGGTCACCCGCGCAGCCGGGGGCGTTTGACGCTCAAGAACGCCAACCCGGGGTCCGAGCCCAATATCGACCTGAACCTGCTGGATCACGCCGATGACCTGAAGGACATGCGCAATGCCTTCAAGGTGACGCAGGACATCCTGCACGGCTCACCGCTGAAAGATATGATCGCCAAGCCGCTTTACCCAAAGCGTTATCTCAATACCGATGCCGAGATCGACGACTACCTGCGCGCCGAGGTCAACCATGCGTATCACCCGGTCGGCACCTGCAAGATGGGCCGCGACGACATGGCCGTGGTCGATGCGCGGCTCAAGGTCAAGGGACTGGCCAATGTGCGTGTCGCCGATGCCTCAATCATGCCCGAGATCATCAACGGCAACACCAATGCCACCTGTATCATGATCGGTGAAAAAGCCGCCGACATGATTAAGGAGGACGCAGCCGCAACCTGATCAATTCGCCCGCAAGGCCAAGGATGCCGAGCATCAGCAGAAGCTGAAGCGCTGGGTGTTGCTGGATACGGCCGCGCACGAGTTCACCACCAAGAGGTATTCGGAAACGTCAATTGGCGAATTGGCCGAGCTGCTCGATGTTTCCAAGCCTGCCCTCTGTTATTATGTGAAGAACAAGGAAGACATCCTGCTGCAGTGCACAATCGAATCTCCTTCTCGAAGGTGCGCAATAAAGCAACCGAACTCGTCCGTCACGTCCTGCAAGCGGATTCCGTCATACCGCGAGGTCGCCATGTCAGCGGCGCGCAACAGATTGGCAGCTTTTGAGAAAGTCCATTTGACAGCCTCGTATCCGGTTTGCATTTGTAGCAACATCGTGGCATGACAATCTCTGTCATGCTGGCACATTGAAATTAACCAGCACACCCGGGAATCGACTTTCAGTTTTCGAGAGTCCATATCCTGAAGCGCCCCTGCCCTGTCACCTCGCGGATCAAACCGCTTTCTTCCATCCACGCCAGATTGCGTTGAATGGCGGCGCGACTGGCTCCGGTCAGGGATTCAGCCATTGGGGCAGAGACCAATGGCCACTGAGAGAAAGCTTTGCGCAAGGCGACCGGCGTGCGACCCGACAAATGCGCCATGTCGGACTCTGCCCGCGCCGCCCACCTTTCAGTATCGTCAAGTACTCGCATCGCCGATAAAATCGCGCTGTTCATTCCATCCAACCAGTGGGGCAAGCGTTCGAGTGGCAAGCCCGAGATACGCAGCCCCCCTGCCCCACCCATATCGAGCGGTGCGAAGATGGCGCCGGTGCCATCGCTTGCCGCGATCCTGGACGCGGTGACGGCGGCTTCGATCTGGTCTCCCTGTTGTCCGAGGCCCGCGAGGCTCCAGAGATGAAAGCCCATGCAAGCCCGCGTGATTGGATGTAAGTCGACCGCAGCCGCCATGACGTCCAGCCACCCACCCGAGCGATCTTTGAAGCGCTCGGCGCTGTCCTCAATGATCTCGGGATCGCGGCGATCCAGAAAGGCGGCCAGGTCAACCATCGGTCCAGGACCACCTGTCAGGCGCCGAACAGCCCATCCAACGCGTGCCAAGGCATTTGGGTCATCCTGTGCGCCTGACAACCGCATTGATACCCAGAGCGCCAAACGATCAGAACTCACCCGATCCCCGGAAAACCAGCTAAGATCCGCCGCCTCGATCAAAGCGAGGCGGTGCCGCCAGCCTTCCGGGCCGCGCAGCAGTCGATCATCCAGAGCTCCTATGCGTCCAGACACGCGTGCCAGTCGCGCAGCGTGAACGCCTTCTGCCTTTGCCCAGTCGTCGATGACAGCAGTGTCTGGCGGTTCCGCCCGTGGCCCGGTGTCGCGTTGCCCTTAAATCT
>NZ_JBZXVN010000061.1:0-14284 GCF_058892305.1 Pelagimonas sp. | reverse complement strand
CATCCAATTTCTGCGCACACGCGCAGACGTCCGACACCCTTGTTAAAGAAATCAATCCCCCTGTATTTCTGATAGAGGCCACAACATCCTTGCTCGCAAGTGATGCTTTTGAACGCTGCAACCTGCACCTTGATTTGTCGTCACCCTCATTTTCCCCACGTCCATGTCGCGATATCAAACATCGGCTGTCAGGGACGTCCGCAATCAAACAAAACGCAGGTCAAGCGTTACCTCGTTCCAGCTGTTTTTCCTTGGCTTGATTGGGTCGAACTTAAAGGGCGTGTGCTGGCCTTTTTGAAACCGCACGCGGCGGCGGCCTTCGGCCTCTAAGTCGTTGACTGGGCGTGTTTCATGCGCGCGCCCCCCTTCGTGGGCAACCAAGTATTTCAAGCCACCAACCGATCGACCAGAAACCCGGTCATAGACATCAAAGACAAGCGGAGCATGGGCCGGAATGGTGGGATGCAACGAAGACCACGGTTGCCAACTGCGGAAACGCACACCCGCAACATGCGTGTCTGGCCCGACTTGCTGCAATGGCACCTCGACTTGATTGCATGTGATGACGAAACGGCTACCCAAATCCCCTTCGACCTTAAGCTCGACACGTTCCAGCGAACTGTCGACATAGCGCGAAGTTCCGCCGCCCGTGGCCTCTTCGCCCAAAACAAGCCAAGGCTCGATGCCATTGCGCAGCGTGAGTTTGAGACCCTCTATCGTGGTGTTGCCGACCTCACCAAATCTCATTTCATATTGCGCGTTGTACCAATCTGGTCGGAATGCCAGGCCATGGGCCGTGCTCAGGTCGTCGAGAATCTCGTCAAAATCAGCGCGACAGTAGTGCGGCAGCAAAAACTTATCGTGTAATTCTTTGCCCCAATGCACCAGCGGCTCTGTATAGGGTTTTTCCCAGAACCACGCCAGCAACGCCCGCATGACCAACGACTGAGCCATACTCATCTGCCAATGTGGCGGCATTTCGAACCCGCGAAATTCGACCAAGCCAAGACGTCCGGTAGGGCCGTCTGGGGAATACATTTTGTCGATGCAAATCTCGGCCCGATGGGTATTGCCGGTCAAGTCTGTCAAAAGGTGACGCAAAATGCGATCTGACAACCATGGCATGGCCTGCCCGGTTTCCTGAATGCGACTAAGCTCATTCAGGGCGATTTCCATCTCATAGACCTTGTCCGCCAACCCCTCGTCAAAGCGCGGGGCCTGACTTGTCGGGCCGATAAAGGTGCCAGAGAACAGGTACGACAGAGACGGGTGACGTTGCCAGTATCGAACAATCGAGGCGACCATATCGGGACGCCGCAAGAATGGGCTGTCGGCGGGGGTTTCGCCCCCGACAACGATGTGGTTGCCGCCGCCCGAGCCAGTCAGGCGCCCATCTACCATAAAGGTAAAGCTGTCCAACCCGCTTTGACGGGCCTCTTCGTACAGCACTTCGTTGATTTCTTTTAGCGCCTGCCAGTTTTTGGCCGGATGGATGTTGACCTCGATCACGCCCGGGTCCGGGGTCACTCGGATCACGTTGAAATTGCCATCGTTGGGCGGTTCATAGCCTTCGATCCGCACCGGAAGATTCATCTCGGCGGCGGTTTCCTCGACCGCTTCGACGAGGTCGAGATATTCGTCTGATGAGCCGGTCGGCGGCATAAACACATGTAGAATGCCGTCGCGTGGTTCAACCGCCAACGCGGTTCGGATCGGCATGCCTTCGACCCAAAAAGTGTTTTCGCCTGCAAGCCAATCATCGGAATCCGCCACATCTTGTAGCCAGACGTCTTCGCCATAATCTTGCGCGGGTCCGGGCGCGGCAGAGCGGCGCTTTTGGCGGACCTGTTTTGCAGGTTGTGGCATGATCGGCTGACCATGTCCCACAAGGCCGCCCGGCCCGTAGCCGGGACCATAGAACGGCGTCGTTAAAAACGCTTCGGCCTCCGGCGGGCTGTCCGGTTCGGCCCCGCGCCGTACGGCACGGCGGGGGGGTAATTTGCGTCTGCGGCGCAACATGGTATCGCGGAAATACTGTTTGAACTCTTCCGATTTGGCCAGCGAGTTCAGAGGCAAACGATACCCTGCCGGACTGTCGCCGGGCAATAGGAACAGCTTATCGCGCCGCGTGCTCCAGACATCCGACGCCCAGCGAAAACGCCGCCGCGCGCTGGCTTTGGCCTGAGCCAATTGGATCGGTATGACAAAGCTAACAGGGTTGGCCAGCCCGTTGTTCAACATCCGCACCAGACGCGCGCGCTCTTGGGGATCTTCGAGCTTGTTGTCCTGAACCGTCACATTGTCCGGCAGCATGGCCTCTTTGCCGACAAAATGCATCGGATCCTCGTAAACGGGGTGGGCCACGGCCTCTTCGCCAAGGTCGAGCGCCTCGACCAGCCGTTCAGAAAACGCCTCGGCGGTTTCATGGGTCGCATGTCCAGTGTTTTCCTTGGCCAAAAGGTCGGCTTCGGACCAGAGCGGCAACCCGTCACCGCGCCAGATCAAGGAATAAGCCCAGCGCGGGAGCGGTTCTCCGGGGTACCATTTGCCCTGACCGTGATGCAGCACGCCATGCGGCGCAAACCGATCACGCAGACGGCGCACCAGATTATCGGCATAGGTGCGTTTGGTGGGGCCAACCGCCTCGGTTGTCCATTCCTCGCCATCGCGGTCCATCGCGGAGACAAAAGTGGGCTCGCCTCCCATGGTCAGACGCATATCTTGCGCTTGCAATTTGTCTTCGATGGCGTGCCCAGCACGGTCAATCTCGGCCCATTGTTCCGGAGACAGCGGGCGGGTCACACGAGGTGGTTCGTCTACCCGTTTGACCGACATGTCAAAGCCAAACGTCACCTCGGCAAAGTCATGGGCCCCGGTGATGGCGGCGGCGGAACTCGGTTCGGGTGTCGCGGCCAGGGGGATATGCCCCTCACCCGCAAAAAGCCCAGACGTCGGGTCCATACCAACCCACCCCGCGCCCGGCAGATACACCTCGCACCATGCGTGCAGATCGGTAAAGTCATCCTGCGGGCCGGCCGGCCCTTCGATAGGTTTGATGTCTGCCGTCAGCTGAATTAGGTAGCCCGACACGAAGCGCGCGGCATAGCCCAATTCACGCAGCAACGCGACCATGAGCCACGCGCTATCGCGGCAAGATCCCAAAGCTTTGCGAATGGTTACAGAGGGGCTTTGAACGCCCGGCTCCATTCGGATCGTGTAGTCAATACGATCGGCAATAAAAGTGTTAAGCGCCACCAACCAATCATTGGTGTTCCCAGTTTGCTCTGGGGCCTCAGCGGCAAATTCCTTGAACGCATCGCCTCGGCCAACCCTTTTGAGGTAAGGACGCAGGTCTTTGCGCTGCTCCTTGGAGTATTCAAATGGGACCTGCTGACAGTCCTCTTCGAGAAAGAAGTCAAACGGATTGATTGCAACCATGTCGGCCACCAAATCCACCGTAACCGAAAACTTCTGCGTCGGTTTCTGAAACACAATGCGTGCGCTCCAGTTGGCATAGGCATCCTGTTGCCAATTCAGAAAGTGATCTTCGGGTTCAATCTTGAGGCTGTAGCTCTTGATCGGGGTTCGACTATGGGGCGCGGGTCGCAACCGCACCACATGGGGGGCCAAATTGACGGGGCGATCATATTCGTAAGTTGTTTGATGGCTCAGTGCGACGCTTATTGACATTCCATGTGCTACTTTTTTTTGCAGGTTCAAAGAAAATCGGCAGATACTACGGCTTCAAGTCTACCAAAACGGTTGTTCTTTCTTGTTTGAGCGGCACAGCGGAATACGGTCAACCTTAATATGAATTTAAGGATGCCTATGCAGGATACTATCTTTAATGAGATGAAAAACGGGGCAGTTGACCGCCCGGAATACCGTGTTGTGGTTGATTGGCTGCAACGGCATGGGGTTGAGGCGCTCCAGTCTCGCCGAGCCGAAGCCGAAGCTCTTTTCCGTCGGATCGGTATTACCTTTGCGGTCTATGGTGAAGGGGGCGATCCCGACCGTTTGATCCCCTTTGACATGGTGCCACGCATTTTTAATGCCCGCGAATGGGACATGATCGAAAGCGGGTCGATCCAGCGCGCCCGCGCCCTGAACGCCTTTATCGCCGATGCGTTTGGCCCCCGCGAAATCATAAAGGCCGGGATCATCCCCGAAGAGATGGTCACCCAAAACCCCGCCTATCTTGACCAAATGAATGGCTACAGACCACCCCATGATGTCTGGGCCCATATTATTGGCGTTGATCTGGTGCGCACCGGGCCGGACGAGTTTTTTGTGCTTGAGGACAACTGTCGCACGCCTTCTGGGGTGTCCTATGTTCTGCAAAACCGCGAAGTCATGTCGCGCATGTTCCCCGAGTTGTTCCGCGATGGCCGTATCCGCCCAGTAGATGGCTATGCGGACATTCTAGCCGAGGCGATGCAATCGGTCGCGTCGCCCAATTGTTCCGGCACGCCGACAATGGCGATCCTAACACCGGGGCAGTTCAACTCAGCCTATTTTGAACACTCCTACCTTGCGGATATGATGGGTATTGAGCTGGTCGAGGGGCCTGACCTGATTGTCGATGATCGAAAGGTCTATATGCGCACGACCCATGGGTTCGAGCAGGTTCATGTCATCTATCGACGTATCGACGATGACTTTCTTGACCCGGCGATGTTTCGCGAAGACAGCATGATAGGCGTGCGCGGATTGATGGATGCAATGATGGCGGGCAACGTCACGGTGATCAATATGCCCGGAACCGGCATTGCAGATGACAAAGCCACCTATATCCATGTCCCCGATATGATCCGTTTCTATCTGGGCGAAGAGCCGATTATTCCCAATGTTCAGACTTTTCGATGTGACCAAAGCGATGACCTTGCCTATGTTCTCGACAACCTTGCCGATCTTGTTGTGAAAGAAGTCCAGGGATCGGGTGGGTATGGCATGTTGATTGGGCCGACCTCGACCAAGGCCGAAATCGCAGACTTCGCCAGCAAGCTCAGGTCCACGCCCAGCAATTACATTGCCCAACCGACCCTATCGCTGTCGACGGCCCCGATTTTGACTGATGCGGGGCTTGCGCCACGCCACGTTGATCTGCGCCCCTTCGTCGTCTCGGGGGAAACCAACCGCATGGTGCCGAGCGGGTTAAGTCGGGTCGCCCTACGCGAAGGATCGCTGGTGGTGAATTCCAGTCAGGGCGGTGGTGTCAAGGACACCTGGGTCTTGCGGTCAGAGGAGGCATCCTGATGCTGAGTAGAACTGCTGAGGGCCTGTTTTGGCTGGGACGAAATATCGAGCGGATGGACACCGCCGCGCGTTTGCTGGATGCGGGGCGCCGGTTGGACAGCCTGCCGAGAACCGACGACCAGCACAGCGAATGGAGCTCGATCATCGTGGCCTCGGGCGCGATGACAACATTCCCAAACTCTCTCGAAGAAGCCGATGCAGATACCGTGGCGGATCACCTCATCCGAGACATATCCAACCCATCTTCGATTGCCTCCTGCATCGAAGCCGCGCGGGTGAATGCCAAGGCCGTGCGCAACGCCATCACCGCTGACGTGTGGGAAGCGGTCAATGACACACGTTCCGGGTTACGTCATCGCCTTGAGAATGACTATGATCGCGAAAACCTCGCTGATTTTGTCGACTGGGTGCGCACGCGCAGCGGCCTTGCGCTTGGCAACATTGAAAACACAATGCTGCGCGACGCCAGTGCGCACTTTATTGAACTGGGAAAGTGGTTTGAACGGGCCGATGCTACGGCGCGCCTACTTGATGTGAAATACCATGTGCTTCTGCCTCATGCGACGGATGTTGGCGGTGGATTGGACTATCTGCAATGGTTGCAAATCCTGCGCGCCGCGAATTCGGCAGTGGCCTTCCGTCACCTATATAGTCGCATTGTTGACCCGCGTGGGGTCGTTGATCTGTTGGTTTTAAATGACAAAAGCCCACGGTCACTTGCTGCGGCGCTGTCCGAGATCACAGTTTTGCTGCAAAAACTTGCCTCTGACCTGCCTGTGCAACAAGTGGTCGCCCAACAGGCCCGCGAGGCCGAAGAAACGCTCCGTGCAACCCACATCGACGAGATTTTCGATTTAGGCCTGCACGATTGGTTGACCAAATTTATCGTGGATACGAACGTCATGGCACAGAACGCGACCTCTGCCTTCGGGTTTGGTACCGAAATTGAAATGGCATCTAAGCATATTGCCGACAGTCCGACACAATAGTCCCTCGGCACTGGATAAATACGGTGTTAGAAGCTGGTTGATGGGCAGAGAATCTTGCCCACAACCATGCCAACAAGCCTGAGGCCCGATGACTTATTGCGTTGCAATCAAAACCAATGCCGGACTGGTGTTTCTATCCGACACCCGCACCAATGCGGGGGTGGATAACATCTCGAAGTATCGGAAGATGTTCACATGGGAGGTCCCCGGCGAGCGCGTCATAACCATGATGACGGCTGGCAACCTTGCGATCACACAGGCGGTGATCAGCCTTTTGCAAGAGAATATCGACAAACCACAGGAAGGCATTGATACGCTTCTTAGCGCAGAGTCTATGTTTCGGGTCGCTGAAATTGTTGGCGACGCCATGCGCATCATTCAAACGCGCTATGGCACCAATATTGCCCAAATGGGTGAAAGCACTCTGTCCTCGATTATTGTCGGCGGTCAGCGGGCGGGCGGTGGTATGCGCCTGTTCCATGTCTATTCGGCCGGGAACTTTATCGAAGCTGGTGAGGACACTCCTTATTTTCAGATCGGCGAACATAAATACGGCAAACCGATCTTGGATCGCGTGATCAATGTGGACTCCCCGGTCAATGTAAGTGTGACCGCCGCGATGTTGTCGATGGATTCGACCCTTCGGTCCAACCTGTCAGTTGGCATGCCACTGGACCTGTCCGTCATCAACGCCGACGAAATGCGATTTTCGCAGATAAGACGCATTGAGGAACATGATCAGAACTATCTGGCCTTATCCGACGCTTGGTCAAACGCCCTTCGCAACGCGTTTAACGATATGTTCGACTTTTCAGTCGTTTGACACCTTTGGCAACCTAGGGTTTGGACACAAGCCTTGGCATATTCAGGCAAAAATTGCGTTTAGGCGCGATCCGTTTGTATCCACTGCAACATCGCAGACGGCATTTGGCCGCCAATTGAGGGCACGCGGCGGTTTCCGATGTTCAAGCCGACCGCTTTCTGCTCTTTCCTCATCCCTGGCCTGCCGTAGCGACCTGGGCTCAGGCGCGACTGTTCTTTGATATACGTAAGCCCACTGGTCAGCGTAATACACACCGCATATTGATGGAATTCATCCATCCGTTTCAGCCCCTTAGCCCGCCTCCCTTGCCGCAGTAAAGGCTCTCAAAGGAACGGCATCAAATCGCGACCGATCCAAGCTTGGGTTAGTGTTCTTCGCCAGTTGCGGCCCGTCACCGAAACCCCGTGTTTGGTCCCCCAAGTAGCTGTTTTCGGTGCCTCGTTGGATCTTGTGTAGACAACAGCAATCTCGTCACGCCGAGCAGCGTCCTTACATAACGCCACAACGACAACAAAGCTTTCTGGCCCTGTCCCCACGATCGGTGGCTTTTAGCCATCAAAACCTCGGCGGCGTCAGACCTCCCCGACGTTGCACAGTTGAATAGCACCACTAATTTTTGTGGCCAATTCGGTGAGCTTTCGGCCAATGCCATGTCTGTACTCTGTGCCGAACCGACGGACGGGGCCAACGGCACCGACGCTAAAAGTGGCCCCAATATTGCCAATAGTGACGGGGGCTGCGACGCTGGAAATGCCTATGTCGATCTCCTGATCACTATCGGCAAACCCTTGACGACGCACTAGTTCAAACTCCGCAAGTAAATCATCCCGCGTGGTTGTCGTGTGTACAGTATAGGCCTCCAGTTTACCTTGAGTGATGGTGTCTTGAAATTCGGTATCAGCAAAGGCCGCGATCGCCTTGGAACATGAACACGCGTGCAGCGGACGTTCACCGATGCCGGGATGGATGAACGGGCGGGCAGCATCCTCTGGGGTTTCGACGTGAATAATCTCGACCTTACTGTCGCGCAATCTCGCCAAAAACACGGTCTCATTGAAAATAACCGCTGCCCCTTTGAGCAAGGGAGCAGCGACACGGCGCACGTCCACATCTGATTTTCCCAAAAGTGCAATGCGGATTAATCTCTCTCCGATCACATAGCGACCTTCACCGCCTGCCTCTTCGATCAGCCCTTGTTCATGCAACGTTTGTACCAAACGATAGCACGTTGGCTTGGGTAATCCGCTTGCCGCCTGCATTTCGGTCGCGCTTACGGGACGACCAATAATCGAGACGATTTCAAGCAGATTGATCAGACGTTCGAGATGCATGGTAAATGATCACTCTTGTAATTTGAGACAAGCTCTCAGATAGTGAGATTGAATCAGTCAAAAGATCAAGTTTTTTGTGAGGAAGAAATGCGAACACGTGCAGCCGTCGCGGTAGAGGCCG
Source organism: Pelagimonas sp. (assembly GCF_058892305.1). Taxonomy (NCBI): domain Bacteria; kingdom Pseudomonadati; phylum Pseudomonadota; class Alphaproteobacteria; order Rhodobacterales; family Roseobacteraceae; genus Pelagimonas; species Pelagimonas sp. The sequence goes on along the minus strand of NZ_JBZXVN010000061.1, from coordinate 5,764 downwards.
GGAAGCCGCTTGAAGTCATGGAAGTCGAACTGGAAGGGCCTCGTGCTGGTGAGGTCTTGGTTGAGATCAAGGCCACCGGTCTTTGCCATACAGATGAATTCACCCGCTCCGGCGATGATCCTGAGGGTATTTTCCCTGCCATTCTAGGTCACGAAGGCGCAGGCGTTGTGATCGAAATTGGCGAGGGCGTCACATCTCTGGCAGTGGGTGACCATGTGATCCCGCTTTATACACCTGAGTGTCGTGAATGCGAATACTGTCTAAACCCAAAGACCAACCTATGCCAAAAAATCCGCTCGACCCAAGGCGCGGGCTTGCTTCCAGACGGGTCAACACGGTTTTCGATGCTGGATGGAACACCGATTCACCATTACATGGGCTGTTCGACCTTCGCCAATCATACGGTTGTCCCCGAAATCGCCCTTGCAAAGGTGCGCAAGGACGCGCCGTTTGACAAGATTTGCTACATTGGTTGCGGAGTGACCACCGGTATCGGCGCAGTCATCAACACCGCCAAGGTAGAGATCGGCTCCACCGGGATCGTCTTTGGCCTCGGTGGTATCGGGCTGAACGTGATCCAAGGGCTACGGTTGGCCGGGGCGGACCAAATCGTTGGTGTTGACCTTAACGATAGCAAGGTCGAGATGGCGACGCACTTTGGGATGACCGATTTCGTCAATCCATCCAAGGTCGAGGGCGATCTGGTTGCCCACCTGGTCGAGCTAACCGGCGGCGGGGCGGATTACACATTCGACGCAACTGGAAACGTAGGTGTCATGCGCACCGCGTTGGAAGCGGCCCACAAAGGCTGGGGCGAGAGCATTATTATCGGCGTGGCACCGGCTGGCGCGGAAATTTCGACTCGCCCCTTCCAACTTGTCACTGGTCGCAGCTGGCGCGGTACCGCCTTTGGCGGCGCGTCCGGACGCACGGACGTTCCCAAGATCGTCGATTGGTATATGGACGGCAAGATCGAGATCGACCCGATGATCACCCACAAGCTCAAACTCGAAGACATCAACCACGGATTCGAGCTCATGCACGAAGGCAAGTCGATCCGCGCAGTGGTGGAGTTCTAGAAAACAGGCCGTCCCTTTGCCAAAGAGCCCAGCCCCTGGGCTGGCCGAGGGACGGCAATCGTCAGTGACTATGTCGGTTGGAAAACCATAAGAAATGGTCAAACGCAACGCGGTGCCAAGCTTTGCTTTCCTCTCACTGACCCAAGCTACATTTCACACGTTGATTTCAGAATTTATGAAATAAATTTAAGAGCATATCCTTGTCTTGCGTGTGGCCCTAAACTGTATCAACACGCCGGTCATATGGTGGTTATGGGCCACGACGAATAGACCACGGCACACTGAATATTGCGCGACATTCATCATATCCAAACGCGCGCAAGAAGGTGCGGTGCTTTTCTGTGTGACTTTGTCATCAGGGCGCAAGATTTTTAAACGAATTGTTAGCATGAGTGCCCCAAGATCACGTCAGCGGCTTTTCAAGCATTCTTGGCCGCCGCGGAGTTCGTGTGGCCGGATGGACGTGTCGGCGCAATCCACACGTCAACCAACTTAGACTTTCAGCGTCCTTTGGCCACTTGTTTGGACCGTGTCGTCCAGTCCCCAAAGGCTCACATAACGCGAGAACCGATGTTAACCCCGACATGGAATAGGTCGATTTTGACTATGCTGTTGTCGTTGGGTCCTGCCCCTAGGCTGTCCCGAACCATCACGGTTAAACTTATTGCTCTCGTCTTAGGAAAAGGCAATTGTTGAAACAGCAGAGGCGACAAGAGAACGATCAAGTCGTTTGGATGTGCCTGCTATTTGAATTGTTGCATTTCAAATGAGGTTTATTTCAACATGTCAATTTCAGAACTATATGTGACCGATAGTGCCGGAGGTACATTGTATGATGGTTCCAACGGCGTCGAAATTGTTCGAATGGATGACCGGGTATTTGTCTATTCCGCCTCGACCATTGGTGACCGCATTGTCATTTCCGAGCTGTTTGCGGATGGCAGGTTGGACCCTATCGGCACCTTTGAGCATGTGGATTGGGCCGGCTTAAACGGTGCCTCGGGATTTGCCTCAACACATATCGGCACCAAGACGTATCTCTATTCGGCCGGCATAGATTCAAACGGGGTTGGCGTATTTGAAATTGCCGCAGATGGGACGTTGACCCAGATTCAAACGATTTTTGAAGTCAACAATCCAACCTTTGAGTTGGACACCGTCCATGGAGAGCTCACGATTGCAACCGCGGGTGGCAACCAGTTTCTGATCGTTCAGGCCTGGGAAGACCATGGGCTGAGTGTTTTTCAAATCGGGACCGATGGACGACTGACCAACACCGACAATGTCGATGATGCCACCTCGCCCTCCTATTTGTTGGGCAATGCGGCCAATACAACGGCCGTTTCCTTTAACGGCAACACGTTTGTCTTTGCGACAGGTTACCGTGATGACGGCTTTAACGTATTTTCCCTGTCCAACACTGGCCAGCTGACCTTTTTAAACTCAGTCGGAGACTCTGGTGTCGTTGAATTGAACGGTGCCTTTGGTATTGAAACAACCATCATCAATGGCACCTTGTTTCTATATGTCGCCAGTCGCGAAGACGACAATATCTCGGTCTTTACTGTGGATGGAAGTGGCGCAGCAACCAGCGTCTTTAGCTATTCCGATACCAATGACATCGCGTTGAATGGCGCTTCGGATTTGGAAATGTTCGACGTCAACGGCCAGACGTTTCTTGCCGTCACGGCCCGAGAAGATAGCGGGGTAAGTGTTTTTTCAGTTGGCCCAGACGGAAGTCTGAGCATCGTTGATAGCATTTTTGATGCCGAAAACACGTCTTTGGAATTGGACAATGTGCGCTATCTCGATTTTGTTGAGATCGACGGTCAGGCCCTTATGGTTGCAAGCGCCTTTGTGGACGACGGTGTGACAGTACTCAGGCTTGATAGTGCCGAGCTGATAATTCAAGGCACAGATAGCGCCGATTTATTGTTTGGCACCGAGCAAAGTGAGAGCATTGCCGGGCTTGACGGCGATGACCTCTTGTTCGCGGATGAAGGGAACGACAGCGTCGACGCCGGACAGGGTGATGATCTGGTGAACGCAGGCCTTGGAAATGACGTTGTCCATGGGGATGGAAACTTAACGCAAACGGTGTCCGGAGTCGTGACCGTAACCGAAACCGGACAGGATCTGGCCCTGTCTGTTACTCTGCCCGATAGTTCCGACAGCAGCACCATCGAGATTTCCGGGTTGATCAACCGGGTACCCGTGCAAGGCACCGACTACAACATCGTGTATGTGATTGATATCTCGACATCTATGCTGGATTCTTTCCTCGGCACTGAAACTGTGGGTGACTTGAACGGCGATGGCACGGCAAACACCCTTTTGGATGGCACGATCGCGGCATTTCAGTCGCTAAACGATAGTTTGGTCGCCTCTGGTTTCGGGTCATCGCAGGTCGGTGTTATCACCTTTGGCGGAGTGGCGAGCACGATTTACCAAGGCTCCGCTTTGGGTAGCGTCAACGACACGCTTGCCGGTTTAACCACAATTAACAACACGAATTTTGAAGTCGCCTTGCAAGAAACGATTTCAACGCTTGGGGCGATGGGTAGTGGCCAGAACGTGGTTTATTTCATCTCAGATGGTGAACATCTCGAAGGATCATTTACCGACGAAGCAGCGACCCTGATAGATGACGCCGGTTTGAACGCAACGATCACCTCATTTGCGCTAGGCGCAGATGCCAACCTTGATCAGCTGGATCTGGTTGATGACAATACCGACAATGATAGCGTGATCCAAATCCTTGAACCATCGGCCTTGACCGGCAGCCTGACCGGCGCGCCTGTCGAAACATCAGAGGTCGACAGGCTGGAAATCTACGTCAACGGCGATTTGGTCCAAACCATCGAGAGCCCGGAATTTGTAATCACGCCTTTGGGTTTGCAATACCAAGCCACTATATCCGGACTGTCAACATCATCCGGTGATGTGATCGAAGCCATTCTGATCGCTTCTGATGCTAGCGAAACGCAAGTGTCCGCTCAGTTTACGGTTCCCAATGTCGCCCTCGCAATTGGGGATGATACCCTAATTGGCGGCGCAGGAAGTGATACGCTGGATGGCGATGGTGGCAACGATACCCTTTTCGGTGAAACGGGTGATGACCTTTTGGTTGGTGGTAGTGGTCATGACTTGCTGGATGGGGGTTTTGGGGCTGACCGGCTGTTCGGCGAGGCCGGAAACGACACGCTCTCGGGTGGGGCGGGATCAGACACGCTAGACGGTGGATTTGGCGACGACCTTTACTTCTTCGAGGTGGGCGACACCATTGATGAAACCGGCGGGGCGATTGACGATTTCGATACGATTGCCACCCGTTTAACCACGGATTTGACCAACTTGCGAAGCGAGTACTTGGGCACTTTCGAAGCGATCCGATTGATCGGGGACATTGATGCCACTGCCCGTGGCGACAACGGCGATAATCGTCTTGAGGGCAATATTGGTGACAATCTTTTGGTTGGACGCGGCGGCAACGATACCATGAACGCCAATGACGGTGATGACCTGATGTCGGGTGGCGATGGCCAAGACAGCATGCGCGGTGATGCTGGGCATGACACCCTATATGGCAACGGCCATGAAGACACCCTAAGAGGCAACGACGGTAACGACGATCTGTTTGGCGGCTCAGGCGGCGATAGTCTTAGCGGCGGCGGCGGCAATGATAGTCTAGACGGCGGATCAGGTGCCGACATTCTGGCCGGTGGCGATGGCAATGATCGTTTGAATGGAGGCGGCAACAACGACACAGTTTATGGCAACGATGGGGACGATACGATCATTGCTGAGACCGGGCACGACTATGTTTCTGGCGGCGTTGGCAACGATGTGATCGCCGGGCGTGAACATGATGACACCTTGCGTGGTGGCACGGGTGACGACCGGCTTTATGGTGGCGATCAAGATGACGTGCTTTCAGGAAATGACGGCGATGACCTTCTTGAAGGTGGCCTTCACAACGACCGCCTTTTTGGGGGGGCTGGCAACGACACGCTCGAAGGGCAATCCGGTGCCGATGACATGTCAGGAGGGAGCAATGATGACCGCCTGAACGGAGGCGGGAACCACGACACCATGGCGGGTGATGGTGGAAACGATACTTTGATTGGTGAAACTGGGAACGATTCCATGGATGGCGGCACCGGCAACGATATTCTGGTCGGACGCGAGCATGATGATACAATCCGCGGCGGAGACGGGGCCGACACACTCTATGGTGGTGTGGATGAGGATCTGTTGGTTGGAAATGACGGCGATGATAACATCAACGGTGGATCAGATAATGACACACTATTTGGCGGATCGGGGGCCGATACACTCGCCGGCAATAACGGCACGGACTTGATGTCCGGTGGCTCTGGGAGGGATGTCTTTGTGTTTGAGACTATAGATCACAGCCCGCACGGATCATCCCGAGATACGATTTCGGACTTTCAACCCGGAGAAGACCAGATTGATTTGTCCGGCTTTTCTGGCACTCTGACCTTTGTGACTTCCTACAGCGGGACGGTAGGAGAGGTGCGGTTTAGCTCTGCAAACGAACGGTTGTACATTGATTTGGATGGCGACAGCGCGTCGGATGTCTCGATAGACCTGACTGGCGTGACCACCATTGTAGCAAGCGACTTGATCCTATGAGGATGTATAGCCGAAGATTGAAAGAGTGT
>NZ_JBZXVN010000060.1:0-756 GCF_058892305.1 Pelagimonas sp. | reverse complement strand
GCTCACAACCTAGGTCGTGTTGGCATTGAACGACACCATTTGAGTGTGTAGCCAAGGTTTACGAAGCTCAGATAGTTTCACGTCAGGGTGTCGTTCCGGGTGGGGGGATCAAATTGCATAAGGAACGCTCCACAGCGTTGCGGTCTTTGTAAGGCTCTGGATCGACGCCGTGCCACGACGCGGTCGTTGTCCGGCGCGGGACGGCCGGTGTGGCCTCGCAAGCGGCGATCGCTGTCATTTCACGAGGCGCATCAAGGCCTTGATCGGCCAGATTGTGATCGGCTTCGACCCCAAGCCAGTGCACTTCAATCTGCGTGATGTCACCCGTTGGATCAGGCGCGTTGGAGTGCCAAGGGCGCCTGTGGTGAGGTGGATCTTGCTGCTTGCTCCGCCTCTGGATCGCCCCAAATTTTAAGCGTCAGCGCCCCCTTTTTGCGCGCCGGCATTGTGCTGGTCTGCCCGGACAATCGTGCTGTCGACGGGGAGGTGTTCGACGTCAGGCTCTTCCGTTATCGCATTGAAAACGCGCCAAAATACCCAATCGCGACACCAGTGAGAGACGCGGATGTAGGCTGAACTCCATTTGCCGAAATAGTCCGGCCAGGCTCGCCATTGCGACCGGTCCGCGCGCGCCAGAGGATAGCTTCCATGACATGATGGTTGTCGCGACCGGTGCGGTCTGGGTCTGTCGATTTGCCGGGCAAATGCGGTTCCAGCTTCGCCGAGATGCGATCAGTCAACTGCTCATGCTGCCCC
>NZ_JBZXVN010000059.1:0-50243 GCF_058892305.1 Pelagimonas sp. | reverse complement strand
CACTTTGTTCCTAATTCCGTAAGGGAGCCGGACATGAACGCAGACAAAAGATTGGAACGAATTCAATGCATATAGAAAATCAAGTCGCATTGGTAACTGGCGGCGGCAGCGGCCTAGGAGCCGCAACCGCCCGGCACCTTGCTGCAAACGGAGCACATGTCGCGATTTTGGATTTCGACATAGATCGGGCCACCGCAGTTGCCAATGAAATCGGTGGTGTCGCGGTTCAGGCCGATGTCGGGGATGAGGCGGCTGTCAATGCCGCTTTTGATCAGGTGGAGCAACATTTCAAAACCGCCCCGCGGATCGCCATAAGCTGTGCTGGTGTCGGGATGGCGGCGCGCATTGTTGGCCGTGAAGGCAAACTCTCGTTTGATGTTTTTGAAAAAACCCTGCGTGTGAATCTTTTTGGAACCTATAACGTCATGAGCCACGCGGCGCGGCGCATGGCAGAGCTAGAGCCAATGGCCGACAATGAACGCGGTGTGGTTATCAATACAGCTTCGGTGGCCTGGGAAGATGGTCAGCTGGGACAAGCGGCCTATTCGGCATCAAAAGGCGCAATTGCAGCGATGTGTTTGCCCGCTGCCCGTGAATTTGCCCAATTGGGCATTCGCGTCATGTCGATTGCGCCGGGGCTCTTTAACACGCCCATGATGGAAGGTTTGCCCGATGAGGTGACCGCCAAAATAACTGCCAATATCCCGTTCCCGGCGCGTTTGGGCGACCCCCATGAATATGCGCAATTGGCAGCACATATCGTTTCGAATCCGTTTTTGAACGGCACCACAATCCGGCTTGATGGCGCAACACGCCTTCCGCCGCGCTAAGGATAAAACCTATGTCTGACGCTATTCTCAAGGTCGAAGTTGACGGGCCTATTGCGACGTTAACAATGAACCGCCCCGGCAAACGCAATGCAATGTGCGAAGAGCTTTTGGTGGCTATACAAGAGTTCTATTTCAATCCACCCGAAGGCGTTCGGGTGGTCATTCTGACGGGGATTGAGGGGCACTTCTGTTCCGGGCTTGACCTGTCTGAACATGTGCATCGCTCTGCCGAAGATAATTTGCATCATTCGCGTCATTGGCACGGGGTGATGGAGAAAATTCAGTTCGGCGGTTTGATCACCGTATCGGCGATGTTCGGCGCTGTTATTGGCGGCGGGCTGGAACTGGCCTCGGCAACACATGTGCGCATTGCCGAGGCCTCGACCATCTTTCAATTGCCCGAAGGACGGCGTGGCATCTTTGTTGGTGGCGGCGCGACGGCGCGGGTCGGGCGTTTGCTTGGCCCGGATCGCATGACTGAAATGATGCTGACTGGCCGCAAATATGGTGCCGAAGACGGCGTGGCGCTTGGGCTTGCGCATTATTCCGTTGAAGACGGCCAAGCCTTGGAGATGGCGCAGACCTTGGCCGGCAAGATTGCCCACAATGCGCCGATGTCCAATTACCTCATGGTTCAGTCGATCGCACGGATCAACGATATGTCGCACAGCGACGGGTTGTTTACAGAATCTCTGGCTGCGGCCTTGTCGCAAACCACGCCAGACGCCGAAGAGGGCCTGCTTGCCTTTTTGGAGAAACGCGCCCCGAAATTCAGGTGACACCATGAAGAAACCGTTGGATGCCCCCCTCGCCAACCAAGGCGTGATCCGCGTGGATGACACCACGCTGCGTCAGCTCGTTGGCTATCATATGAAACGCGCTTTTAACGTTATTCAGACCGACCTGCTTCGGACCTTAAAACCGTTTGAATTGCGTATGTTGACCTATACGGCCTTGGTCTTGATTTCGGACAATCCGGGAATTCGCCAATCACAATTGGCCACCGCGATGGACATCGAGCGCCCCAATCTGGTTGTCATTATTGATGAGTTGGAGAGGCGAGATCTGATTATGCGTGAACGGGTACCCACGGATCGACGCGCCTACGCGCTCAAGCCCACATTGGCAGGGACCCAGCTTTGCAAGCAGGCTGTTGCCGCTGTCACAGCACATGAAAACCGTTTGCTGGCCAATTTGGATACGGACGCTCGCGATGTCGTCGTTGCAGCGATGAAAACCATCGAAAAAGGCCCAGCCGGAGGATAAGTTATGAAACGAACCACACAGTTTCGACCACATTCAGTGAGCCGCGAAGACCGAGCCGATGGCACGATGCTTTTGCGATCAAATTACGACTTAGGACCTGCAGTCACCAAAACCGGCGAATGGTTGCACAAATGGGCAGACCAGACCCCGGATCAGGTATTTTTGGCGGAACGATCCGGCGCAGGGTGGCGCGAAGAAAGCTATGCGGCAACATTGCAAAAGGTTCGGGCCATCGCCCAATCTCTTTTGGCGCGTGGCATGGGCCCGGACACACCGATCCTTATTATGTCCGGCAACGGTGTCGATCATGGATTACTGTCATTGGCGGCCCAATATGTGGGTGTGCCAACGGCACCTGTCGCGGAACAATATTCGTTGATTCATGGTGCCCATGGGCGATTGCAGCACGCGATTGAGCTGATACACCCGAAAATGGCTTATGTTATCGACGCGGATCAATATGGCGAAGCCTTAAAGCTAGACGCTATGAACGGCATTGAAATCGTGGCATCCCGTCCGGGAGCCAACACCAGTGTCACTGTTTTTGATGACCTGCTCAAAGGCGATGGCGCTACGGATGTTGAAAGCGCCTATGCCAAAGTGACACCTGACGCCGTGGCAAAAATCCTAATGACAAGTGGATCGACCTCTGCCCCCAAAGGGGTGATGACGACCCAGCGTATGATGTGTGTAAACCAGACACAACTTGCCGACTCTCTTCCCTTTTTGCGCGAACGTCCTCCTCGGGTCGTTGATTGGCTGCCTTGGAACCATGTTTTTGGCGGCTCTCACAATTTCAACATGATGCTGGCCAATGGTGGCAGTTTTTACATAGATGATGGCAAACCGGTCAAAGGTTTGTTTGATCGCACGTTAGAAAACCTGTCGATGAAAACCGGGACTTTGGTGTTCAATGTGCCGCTTGGATTTTCCATGCTGTTGGAGGCTTTGAAGAAAGACCAGGGGCTCAAACGGCGTTTCTTCGAAGAGCTGGATCTCATCTTTTATGCGGGCGCGTCTTTGCCTCAGGATGTCTGGCAGGGCTTTGAACAAATGGCGATGGACGTCAAAGGTGAAATACCGCTTATGACATCCAGTTGGGGTCTGACGGAAACGGCTCCTGCAACAATGATGCAACAAGAGCCAACCGAGCGCTCCGGCGTGGTCGGGGTGCCGCTGACTGGCGTCACGATCAAGCTCATCCCAGATGACGATATGCGTTGCGAGGTGCGGGTTAAGGGCCCCAACGTTATGCCCGGTTATTTTGAAGCCGAGGACAAGACCGCCGATACCTTTGATGACGAAGGGTTTTTCATAACTGGCGATGCGATGGTTTTTGTCGATAAAGAAGACATGAACAAGGGGATGCGCTTTGATGGTCGCATTTCCGAGGATTTCAAACTTCTGACTGGGACATGGGTTCGGGCCGCCGGTTTACGCATTGACATGCTGGCTGCTTTGGCACCTTTGGCGTCGGATTTGGTGGTCACTGGGCAAGATCGGAATGAGATCGGCGTGATGATTTTTCCAAACCGCGATGCATTGGCTCAGGCCGGGTATTCCGACGAAGAAGACGACGGCGCGCTTGTTTGCCAACAGCTTTTGGCCGAGTTGCACCATCGATTGAACGAACGAGCCGGGCGTGTTTCCGGATCATCAACGCGCGTGGCCCGTGCCATTGTTTTGGCCGAGCCGCCCTCACTGACAGACGCGGAGATTACGGCCAAAGGAAACCTAAATTTCCGCAAAGTCTTGCTTCGTCGCGAAGCACTGTTGAAACGCCTGTATGACGATGCCGCAAGCGGCGTAGCGACCCTCTGAAAGGAACTGTAATGGTTGATATTTCAAAAATCCGAGCAATTGATATCCACACCCACGCCGAAGAGCCCTGCGGCTGTCATTCCGATGACGGTTATGACGATCTCCAGGCGACCATGGCCAAGTATTTTCGCGCACCTTGGGAACATCCGCCCACCATTCCTGAAACCGCGGCCCACTATCGCGAACAAAACATCGCGGCGGTCATTTTCCCCGTCGATGCAGAGCGAGAAACGGGGTATCGGCGCTACAAAAACGAAGAAGTGGCCGAGCTTGCCGCCGAAAATGACGATGTTCTGATCCCTTTTGCATCAATTGACCCGCACAAGGGCAAGTTGGGCGCGCGCGAAGCCCGCCGTTTGATGAAGGACTTTGGCATCAAAGGCTTTAAGTTTCACCCAACAATGCAAGGGTTTTACCCCAACGATCGCATGGCTTACGAGCTATACGAAGCCATCGCCGAAGAAGGCGGGATTGCGCTTTTCCATACCGGTCAAACCGGTGTTGGATCAGGCATGCGCTCAGGCAATGGAATGCGCCTTAAATACTCCAACCCGATGTATATGGACGATGTTGCCGTCGATTTTCCGGACATGAAAATCATTCTGGCTCATCCCAGTTTCCCATGGCAGGAAGAGGCGCTGGCGGTCGCACAGCACAAACCCAACGTTTACATTGACCTCAGCGGGTGGAGCCCAAAGTATTTCCCTGAAATCCTTGTGAAATATTGCAACTCGATCTTGAAAAAGAAGGTCCTGTTCGGGTCGGATTGGCCAATGATCACACCGGAACGCTGGCTATCGGATTTTGAAAAGATCAACATCAAGGATGAGATCCGACCTGACATTATCAAAGGCAATGCTGCACGCCTGTTGGGCTTCGAATAATGCAAATTCCGGTCCCGTCTCTGTCCCATTCGTTTTCCTTGAGAGTCGAGCTTTCGGCTCCTATCGAATTGGGGCAAGGGCGGGCTGGAAAACGCAGAATTATTCCAATCATCGGCGGCGAAGCTCTGGGGCCGGACATCACTGGACAGGTGCTGAACCTCGGGGCGGATTGGCAGACGACACATGCGGATGGTGCGGCGCATTTGGACACCCGATATGCCGTGCGCACGCATGACAATGCGGTGATTGAGGTGGTTAATATCGGAACCCGTCACGGTCCGCCGGACGTTATGACACGTCTTGCCCAAGGGCAAAGCGTTGACCCCAAGAGTTATTACATGCGCACCGCTGCCCGTCTTGAAACCGGGGATGACCGCTATGCTTGGGTTAATCACACCTTGTTTGTCTGCTCCGGTCTTCGACGCGCGTCATGCGTTGACATCGCATTTTACAAGGTCGGCTAAAGCCAGACCAGAACCACTAAGCCATGCCGCATTAGTTATGCTGCATAATCAATGGGAAGTTCAATGAAACGCCTTTTGTCACTGACATGGACCTTGCCAAGGGCGGCCCGGGATTTGATGCAGGCCAATCACGAGGGAGCGCGCGTTGATGTGCGTTTTGTTGAATGGGCCGGTCATGGCCGTGTCACCTCAGACGTTGAGGCCACCTCGGTCCTTGCATTCCTGAATGAGGTTTTTGACGAAAATCTCATAGCCACGGGGAGCCACAAGGCTCTGCACACCCACAAACCTAAATAGGAGCCCGCCATGAAACCGTTTCAGGCGCCACTAAATGACATTCTCTTTTCACTTGAACATGTTGTCGGTGCCTCTGAGTTGCCCGATTGGGATGCGGAATTCGCAGCCGAGGTCGGGGGGCATTTCTCGGCTTTTGCCGAAGGGGAAATTGCGCCTTTGGACGAAGCGGGTGACATGCAGGGCTGCCGTTTGGAAGACGGTCGTGTTTCCATGCCCGATGGTTTTCCTAATGTTTACAAGGCCTATGCGGAGCAGGGCTGGCCGTCATTAACGGCCCCCGAAAAGTTTGGCGGACAAGGCATGGGGGCCTTGATGTTGGCGATCACCTCGGAAATTTTTTCGGGAGCCAATCACAGCCTACAAATGGTCACCGGCCTCGTGCCCGGAGCCATTCGGACGCTGATGAAATTTGGCAGCGACGATCAACAAGCCCGCCACATCCCACCGCTTGCCTCTGGCGAGACTTTGGCGACGATGTGTCTAACAGAGCCGGGTGCCGGTTCCGACCTTGGCCGCGTGCGTTGTAAAGCCGTTGCAGAGGGCGATGGATGGGCGATCACAGGCGAAAAGATTTTTATCTCTGGTGGCGATCAGGACATGAGCGACCAAATCCTACATTTGGTCTTGGCGCGCACCTCTGACAACGGTGTCAAAGGTTTGTCGCTGTTCTTGTGCCCCTGCACCTTGCAAGATGGAAGGCGCAACGCCGTTACCGTCACGCGGATCGAAGAAAAGATGGGGCTGCATGCCTCGCCCACATGCCAGTTGGCCTTTGATGGCGCCCAGGCCGAGTTGATCGGCCAAGAAGGCAAAGGTCTGGCGGCTATGTTCACCATGATGAACCACGCCCGTGCCGATGTGGCTCTGCAAGGTGTCGCTCACGCGGCCCGCGCGCATGATGTTGCCAGCGCCTATGCGGCCGAGCGTGTGCAGGGGCGAGGACCAGATGGGGGAGAGGTGACATTGGTTCACCATGCCGATGTCCGTCGCATGGTCGACGAAATCGACGGTTTGGCCTTGATAGGGCGCGCTATTGCGCATTTGGCCTTTGTCACGATGGAACGCGGGGACGCGCCTGATCTGGTTGAGTTTTTGACACCCTTGGCCAAGTTTTATTGCACAGAGGCCGGTATGAGGGGGGCTGATCTTGGTATTCAAACCCTTGGTGGGTATGGATATTTACGAGAATACCGTTTGGAGCAAACCTATCGAGATGCGCGTATTACCGCGATCTATGAGGGGGCGAATGGTATCCATGCGCGGGTGCTTGCCACCCGATTGGCGCAAGGGCCGGCTGGCGATGCCTTTGAAGAATTCGCAATCCAGGAGAGCACGAAAACTGGAGGTGATCGGATTCAATCCGTGCTGACAACATGGAAGGCGATGCGCAGCGATCTCGGAACTGCATCAGATCCATCCGCTCTTGCACATCGCTTTATGAAGCAGAGCATTGCGGTGCTCGAAACTTGTATGGGGGTGCGGCTGATCACTGCCGCAGGTTCTCATCAAGACCCAGATCGGATTAGGCGCGCGGTTCTAGCGCTTGTTCACGCGCCGTACGACTAAATTAAATCTGTCGATACCGCATTGTTAAGAGCAACTGACACGGCCTTTTCAAAGCGTGATCGAGGCGCGGGGGAAATGTGCCATGGCATGCGACAATGGATCGTTTGCCGTGGCATAATCCTCAATCGGGATGCCTTGTTGGGCGGCTTCAGCAGCCAATCGGAGACTGATGACACCATCCGCAGGACCGCCAGGATGGCTCATGATGCCGCCGCCTGCGCAATAGATGAAATCATCATTCCCCAACAATTCGCGCGAGTCAGCGATCTGCCAGATGGTTTGACCCGAAGAAAAAACCGGCATGATGGCATGCACAGGGCCACCATGCTTGGAAATCGGGTGTTGAACAGACCGGGCAGCTTGGGCAACGACACTATCTTTGTCGGTGAATTTGTTGGCCAATCCGTTGACATGCAAGTGATCGACCCCGGCCAACCGCCAGAATTTTTGCATCACTTCAAAACTAATCCCAATATCTGGTGAGCGGGAATACAGCCCCCAACCCGCACGGTGCCCATGGATTAGGGCCGCGCTATGATCACGCACGGACCGCAACCCGGATTGCCCAATTGCAGAAACGCACACCATGGCACAATTGGCCCCAAGGCTTTGCATTTTGTCCAAATTGCGCTTCATTTGATCGGTTTCGTCGGTGATATTTGCCGCATAGAGAACGGTTTTCCCAGTTTTTTCGGCATGGTCATTGATGGCACGCATCACTGCCTCTAGCCGGTCGTCAAAAGGGCAATCAGGTCCATTTGCTTGCAATTCATCGTCTTTGATAAAATCAATTCCAGCACCAAGGAGGTCGCGAACCAGCGTGGCGGTTTCATCGACGCTGAGGCCGATACTAGGCTTGATAATGGTGCCAATAAGAGGCCCTCTATGCCCGCCCATAAAGGCGCGTGTCCCTGCAGCCCCAAATTGCGGCCCCGGATGACCAAGCGCAAAATCAGCCGGCAGGTCCACGCCAATCAAGCGAACCGCAGAAAGTTCAGCCAGTTCAAAAAGGTTCCCGGCAACGGTCGCCAAAAGCACCGTCAAAGACGTGCCAAAGTTGCCAAGAGGCCAGCTTATCGTAACCAAACCACGTTCGTATCGTTTGCCGGTCTTACGAGACGGAAGCGAGGGGGACATGGACGACCCTGTCGGAATGATTTCTTCAACCACAGCCGCCGACCGCGCGCGCAACTCGTCTGTTTCGGCGGCAAGCCGCACAAAAGTTCCTGTGGACTGTTCGCCTGCCAAAACAGCGGCCGCGCGTTCCAAACCGACCGGAGTTTCAATATCATAGGTCGCACTTATTCGGGTCATCGTTGACCTCCTCCGTCACGTATCCAGCCAAAATAATCCGGGCTTCCCATTTGACCGCCTTTGAGAGCGATCTCCAATCCATCACGGGACCCTTCTGCGTGAGCCCGAAACAAAGCTGCGCCGGGAATGGTGGGGGCCAATGCTGAAAGCGCAAAAATCTCGAGGCATGCGATAGCGTGACCGGATGTATCCCCGCCTGACACAATGGCACGGGTCACCCCGGTTTGCGTCAAAATACCGTCTAAGACCTGTCCCAAGGCATGGCCCAACCGTTCGTTGACCTCACTCATGTTGATCCTCGCGTTTTTTGCGGCGCAAAGCAGTTGCCCAACGGCTTTGTCATCGGGTCCTTGCGCGGTATAGATCAGCGGGTCTTGGCCGTCCTTCAAAGCCTCTACTCCGGCCTGAATGAGGCGATTGACCTCTGCGACTAGGCTCTCCTGGCCCTGGCAGGATTTGATCACATCGAACCGGAGGGTTCTAAACCCATTTTCACGCGACCATGCTATTTGTTCGGCTGTAACCGGCGAAACAGATCCCGAAACTGTGACCATACCCTTGGCCCGCCCAATACTGGCTGGCTGGGGGACTGGTGCCAGTAAGCCTGCCTCGATCCAATGGTGGACCAAAGCGTATTCAACGCCCTGAGAGCCCACGACAAAAGGAGATGTCCCACGAGTGTCCCAAAGCAATTTACCGGCTGCGGCCTCATCTTCTGGCGATGCGCAATCTATCGACATAAGTGACAAATCACCGCCGTCCGATGGGGAAATTCGGTTGGATTGCAGGGAGATATGCCGCGAGACATTGGGTTCTGTCATCGGGGTGACGGGATGGCGCGCCATAACCGGATGGTGATCCAAGCGAAACATGTGGCCTTTGAAATCGGCAAAAAGCTCTCCGTTTCGCTGTTCGCGCCCCATTTGAGGGGCCGCAACCAAAACGGGAATAGTGGTGGAGTTTACCAGATCAGCGCCGATTTCGATCGCGCAACCGATGGATCCGATTGTTGGGGAGGAGTCTAATGTGGAGCAAATTTTATAGTGCAGCAGGTGTGGCTTAAGGTCGAGCAACGCCTTGAACGCCGTGGGAAGGGTGGCGCGCATCCACTCCGGCGATTGTGTCCGGGCGGTTGAGGCCACGCCGATTGCCTGTAAGTGCGCGTAGGTTTCGAGCTGTTGCGGGGTCAACGGGGCCAAGAACAACATCGATTTGACGCCTGCAAAGGCCAAAACCTCCATGACCGCGGCCGCACCGGTAAAATCATCTCCATACCACGCAACGATAAGTTCCTCTGGCAATGTGTTCACGGGTTCACCCTTTCAATTTCCATATCGCCACTTGACTCTATGGGGTACTTAGTAACTTATTATACCAGTTGTCAATTCATCACGGGTAGGCGCGAAAATGGCTTCAGGAGGACAAGCGTGACAAAAATTGCATTATTTGGGGCTGGTGGAAAAATGGGCGTTCGCTTGTCGCGCAACCTTGCCGCCACTGAATTTGAAACGGCACATGTTGAGATTTCTGAGGTTGGTCAAGAGCGCTTGAAAACCGAATTGGGGTTTGACTGCCAGGACCCGGATGTCGCGTTGGAAGATGCTGATGTTGTTGTGCTTGCTGTGCCGGACACGGCAATCGGAAAGGTGACGGCCGGTCTCATCGACAAAGTAAAACCAGGGGCAATGATCATGTGCCTGGACGCTGCGGCCCCCTTTGCGGGGCACTTACCCAAACGCGATGACGTGACCTATTTCGTCAGCCATCCCTGCCACCCGCCGATCTTTAACAATGAAACAACCGAAGCCGGACGCAAAGACTATTTTGGCGGGATCGCCGCACAACAAGGCATTGTAAATGCTTTGATGCAGGGGCCAGAGGCGGATTATGACCTCGGCGAAGCGGTGGGCAAGGCGATCTACGCTCCTGTGGCGCGCTCTCATCGGGTGACGGTGGAACAGATGGCCTTGTTGGAACCGGGATTATCCGAAACCGTTTGCGCATCGCTCTTGGATATTATGCGCGAGGCCATGGATGAAGTGGTTGATCGCGGTGTCCCAAAAGAGGCCGCCCGAGATTTCTTATTGGGCCACATGAATATTTTGGGGGCCGTCATTTTCGGCGAGGTGGACGGCGTCTTTTCCGATGCTTGCAACAAGGCGATTGAATTCGGAAAACCAACTTTGATGCGCGATGATTGGAAGCGGGTGTTTGAAGCCGACGAAATTGCCGCAAGCATTGAAAGGATCACCTAGTCGCCGCCGCTTGCCACTTGTCGGACCAGTGAACAACTCATAAAGTTGGCGTATCCCCGATGAAGGACACGACACGACATGAGCGATCAAAACACACGGGACGGCAAAATCGTCCGCTTAAAGCTTTCTGACCAAGTTTTTGAGCGTTTACGTGAGCTGGTGGCAAGCGGTGAACTTGCTCCGGGGGATGTGGTGCCCTCGGAACGTGTGTTGATGGAACGGTTTGGTGTAGGTCGCCCTGCGGTTCGTGAAGCGCTGCAAGCTATGCAAAGCAAGGGGTTGATTACCATTACACATGGTGGTCGCAGCCGTGTGAATGCGTTGACGGCGGGGGTTGCCTTTAGCCAATTGGACGATATTGCCAAGCTTCTCTTGTCAAGCGAGCCTGCTAATATTGAACACCTCAAAGTCGTTCGTCATATTTTGGAGCGCGGAACTGCACGCCTTGCTGCAGAGAAATGCACCTCAAGAGATGCCTCTGATCTAATGGGGTTGATCGAAGCGCAGCGGTCAAAACTGGGCGATGCAGAGGCGTTTATGAAGGCCGATATTGCCTTTCACACCCGATTGGCACAAATCTCGGCGAACCCTCTGATCCAGTCTATAACAGAAATGATGCTGACGTGGTTGTTTGAGTATCATGCCTCGCTGCTTTTGTGGTCGGGCCGCGAGGAAACCACCTTGGAAGAGCACGCAAGCATAGTGGAGCGTCTTCAGGAAAACGATGTTGACGGAGCCGAGCGCGCGATCGAAGCACATCTCAACCGAGCCGACTCGCGGTTTACATCCTCTCGAAAAGTCTAAGATCTGACACGCCAGTCATAGGGTCCCAAATCGCCTTTTGTGCCCGGGGTCAAATTGGCCGTGATGGTCGTGTCGCCGACCGACAAATACGCCAATCCGTTTTCAAGTTTTGCCTCTCTGACGGGCTGACCTGCGAGGGGGCTCAAAACGGCCAAAGCTTGCGAAATAGGCCAATCGGGTGATGCGCCGCGTGGACCATAAAGAGCGGCCGGCGTCCAAACGGCGATATTGGCGGCGGCAAGGGCCGTGGCCAATCCAATCACATAGGCCGCGCCAAATTGGCCGCGATGGCGAGGATCGTCCTCTGCCATCGGAATGCGGTGGCCGTACGGGTTCGGGATCGTGCGCGTGCCATAGGGGTTTTGGCGCATGGCTATTGTTGCAGGGCCAATCCGATAGGGCAAATGCCCGAAAATCGCTCGGGCCGACCGGGTGATGTGGGGGATAGCCTCAAGGGTTTCCATAACCGCCAGATCATCCGCAGCATGCACAATCGGGCACAAACCGTGACTAACGAAATCCAGTGTTTTCAGAGGCGGGCGTTTGCGATTGAACTCTGGAAAAAAGCTGACCATGCCACCGCCTCGGATCACGTTGGGAAAGGTTTCTGCGGCGGCTGAATGAATGTCGTTCAGTGGGGGGCAATCGGGCCACTCGGACCCCGGTGGCGTGGATTGGCGATCGACAGAGGGACAGACAAGAATGCTTGTTGGCAAGAACCCCGATTGGTCGATCTTGGCGGCAACCCTTGTAAGCTCCTCTTGCGGTGTTCGGTCAAATGTAAGGATGAGCTCGAGATCAAAAGCCAAATGCGGACAGGCCTTTTGCGCGGCAGCAAAGGCCAGCAATTGGCGATCCATCTCTTTGAGGGACATATCAAAATGACACAAAACACGTTGTGGATTAACGTGCAAAAGATCGCTTGGTGACGTTGCCAGATCGCGCGCGTCATCGGGTGTTACAACAAAAGCCATTTCCGGAAACAAGGCGGGCTCGGCGGGGTGAGGAGTGGTGATGGGGGGCGTTTCCAGGGCCTTGCCAAAGGTCAAGTTTACCGATTGTACGAGCTCATCGCCATCCGCAATGACATAGGGCCAATCAAGTGCAAGAGGGCGATTGTAGGTCTTAAATGATGCGTCACCCCATTGACGCTGGTCCTCCATTTCAAAAACATCCCCCAACAGTTCGCAGGTAACTGCCTGCTCACCCACCGTGTGCGTCAAAGACCCGATGTCCATAAACGGCTGCCACGGTTCAATCAGTGTCGGGAAGTGTGTATGCTCAACGACGCCATTGCTATGCCCCACCAAAACCGGTTGCCCGGCGACACCATCAATTGGGTGCAACACGGTAAACCCGGCACGATTGGTTTCAAAACCGCCATGAGCGAGACCATGGGCCGACATGGACAGGCTTTCAGCGGTCACACAGATTGTGACGTCAACACTCAGCATCGCAGCGCCGCTTTTATAGATCGCGGTGTAGCTGATGGTGAGATTGCTGTCGGTTTGCGTGGTCGTTTCTCGCTCTATGGTCGGGGCCAAAGTCCCCCAATCCCGATCCCGTACCAAAAAGGCGATGCTTCGGATCGCCTCGACCCCGTTAAGTTTGACATGGCGGAGGCTTCCGGCATCCAAAGTGAAAGACCACGGCACCTTGGCCAAGGACTTGTTGGGGGGAGGGGGGGCGACTGTTCCAAAAAGCTGTTTGTTGCGGTTCATAGATCTGACAGGCGAACTGTGCGCCCCTCGGCGGCGGAAATATAGGCGGCTTCGACAAGCAACAGAGTTTGCAAATTGTCCGCCCCGGATGTGTGTGGTTGGATCCCTTTGGCAATGCACTCAACGAAATGCTTCTGGATCGCCAGAACGCTTTCCTGGATGTTGTGCCATGGCTTTTCGGCCCAGGACAACACGGGCGGCGACACATCTTTGGCAAGGTTGGTTTCGCCGGTCACGCTTAATGTGTACCCGGCATCCAAACGCAATGTGCCTTGGGTGCCATCAATTTCAAGCAAGGTTTGCGGAAAGGTTTCCGGCGTGCGGCGTGTGGCATAAGAGCAATCAACCATGCTCGTCGCGCCACCTTGATGGGTCAACAACATAGTGGCAACGTCTTCGCCTTTGATCTTGGGATTGATGCGTTTTGTCGTGGCGGCCATGTGGCTAACATCGCCCAAAAACGCCCGTGCGATATCGAGGATATGAATGCCCAGATCTTCGATTATGAACCGCGTCCCTTCGGCCAGATAGGGCTGACCGGAAAACACGTCATAGCCAGAGCGAAAACTAAAGCGCCCAAAGAACGGGTCGCCAATCAACCCGTCTTGCACCAGGGCGAGCGCGGCCTGAATGGGGGATTGCCACCGAAAGTTTTCATGCACCATCAATGTCTTGTCTGCTGCCGCTGCAGCCGAAACCATGTCACGGGCATCTTCAATATTTTCGGCAAACGGTTTTTGGCAGATAATGTGAACCCCGGTCTGTGCCGCCATTTTGACAAGCGGGAGATGCGACGGAGCCGTTGTGGCTATGTCCACAAAATCAAATCCACCTGCGGCAAAAAGTTCGGACGCGTCTTTGTAGGTACGCTCGATCCCAAAGTCCGCAGCGCTTTGGGTTAAGCGCCCTATGTCTGTGTCACACAGGGCAACAATGTCAACGCCATCAATATCCCGCCAGGCCTGTAATTGGTTCTGCGCAAAGAAACCACAGCCGATCAATGCTCCCCTCATAACCATCCCCGTTCAGTTTGTTGTGTGAAAATCACTTATTTGTCCATCGCCGCTTGCGCTCGTAAAACAACCCGAGCTTGAACTTTTTGCTGGGCTTGGTCGATGACCACGGCGGCGATGATCACCAATCCTTTGATCACGGTCTGCCAAAAGGATGACACTCCCATCATGACCAACCCATCCGACAGAACCCCAATGACAAAGGCGCCAATGATTGTACCAATGATCCGTCCGCGACCGCCCGACATGGATGTGCCACCCAAAACCGCCGCGGCAATTGCGTTCAATTCGAAGGTGTCGCCTGTGGCCGGATGTGCAGCAACAAGTTGCGATGAAATGATCAACCCAACCAAAGCTGCGCAGAAACCTGAGAAGATATAGACAAAATACTTGGTTCGATTGACCTTGACCCCGGATAGGCCCGCGGCCCGTTCGTTGCCCCCAACAGCATAGATGTGGCGACCCAAAGGAGTGCGAGCGGCGATATATCCGGCGAGGCAACCCACCACGATCAGCAACACAATCGAGAAAGGTACGCCAAGGATTTCCCCTGTTCCGATCCAGCGGAAGGTGTCTGACCCATACTCGGGATTGCCATTCAGATTGGGAAAGGTGCGCCCGTCCGAGCTTAACAACGCAGTGCCGCGCGCCACATATAGGGTGCCCAATGTCGCAATAAACGGGGCCACGTTTAGCTGAGTGATCAAGAAACCGTTGATCGCGCCGATTGTAACACCAACCAAAATGACCAACAAACAAATTTCGAACGTATTGAATTGGATAGACCAGCCAAGGCCCAAGTCGATTCCGTTCAAAACCAAATAGCCCGCAACCATTCCGCATAGTCCAACAATTGACCCAACAGATAGATCAATGCCCCCCGAGACGATGACAAACGTCATCCCAATTGCCAAGAACGCGTTAAGCGCGACGTGTTTGGACATAATCACCATATTGGCGGTCGATAGGAAGTTCGGGGCATTCAAGGCAAAGAAAACAAACACCAAAATGAGTGCGATAAACGTGCGCGCCTTGAGCAGCAAAAGCCAGGCGTCCGAACTGGACCAATTGGGCGCATTCGTAGATTGATCAGCCATCAGACGGGTTCCTTACCGTTTTGTTCCGTTTTGTGCCCGATTGCAGAGGCCGCGATGAGTTTTGCGTTGCTCGCCTCGTCGCGGGAAAATTCACCGGTGATCCGCCCGTTTGACATAACTAATATGCGATCAGACAGTGACATGACCTCGTCCAGATCTGAGGTCACAAAAACAATACCCAGACCCTGCGCCGCCAGTTGTCGCATGACGCGAAACACTTCGGCCTTTGCCCCGATATCAATGCCGCGTGACGGTTCGTCCATCAGCAGAACCTTGGGATCCGTCATCAAGGCTTTGGCAATCACAACCTTTTGCTGGTTGCCACCGGACAACGACGACACCTCATGTTCTGGTGAGGCGATTTTGATCGTCATACGTTTTATAAATTCGGTTACGGTCTGTTTTTCGCGTTTCACACTTAGGTAAACCGCCTTGGTGAACCTGGACAGGCTCGAGAGGGTCATGTTCTCTCTGATCGAGAGAATTTGTACCAACCCATCCGCTTGCCGGTCTTCGGGAATAAGCGCCACTCCGCGGTTGATCCGTGCCGCAACGCCGTTTTCCTTTAAGGCGTGGCCGTCGACCAAAAAGTGACCGGTGGCGTTTTTGTGACGGCCAATCGCGCATTCAAGAAATTCTGATCGGCCGGCCCCCATCAGCCCATAAATCCCCAGAATCTCCCCTTTTTGCAGGGACATTGAAACGTCATCCACAAGCAAGGCCCCGCCGGCACCGGGCAGGCAAACATTTTCCGCACGAAACACTTCCTCCCCAAAAGGATGGTCGATTTCCTTGGCAAAATCCTTGCCACTTTCGCCGATCATATTGCGAACGATCCAATCGACATCCACGCCCTGCATCGAGCGCGCGCCGGTGATGACCCCGTCGCGCAAAACAGTGATGTAGTCACCAATTTGGATCAACTCTTCTAAGCGATGGGAAATATAGACCAATCCGACGCCGCGCGTTTTAAGGTCTTTGATCACTCGAAACAGGATTTCGACCTCGGCGGCGGACAAAGCCGAGGTTGGTTCATCCAATATCAAAATGCGCGCGTCATGCGCCAAGGATTTGGCGATTTCAACGATCTGTTGTTGTCCGACACGCAAATCCCCCACAAGGTCATCAGGGTCGATATCTTGTTCAAGCTGTGTCATCAGCTCTCTGGTTCGTGCGCGTTGGGTGGCTTTGTCGATATCAATTCCGCCACGCGTTTTTTCGCGGGCCATAAAAATATTCTCGGCAACTGTTAGATTGGGGAAAAGGTTAAGTTCCTGAAAAACAATGCCAATACCCGAGCGAGAAGCCTCTTCCGTGGAGCGAAAAGACACCGTTTGGTCGCCCATGAGGATCTCGCCTTCGCTGAGCTGCTCGACGCCGGCAATGACCTTCATCATTGTAGATTTTCCGGCCCCGTTTTCCCCAACGAGGACATTGACCGCCCCCATACGCAGATCAAAATCCGCAGATTTCAAGGCAATTGTCCCCGGATACACTTTGGTGCCTCCGCGAATGGATAGACCTATTTCAGGGTTTGTCATGGGGCACCGAATGTCAGAACGGTCGGAACGATTTCGGGGCGGCTTTCGACATTTTTGAAGGTATAAACGCCTTCAAATGTGACTATCTCGCCGAGCGGATCTTGTTGCGGGATTTCGAGACCTTCATGAGCCATTGCATTCAACCCGCGCGCCAGTTTGGCAAATTCGATTTGATCTCGAAAATCGGTGAAGCTTAGGAATGACATGGAATCGCGGAGCGACGTGCCTCGGATGATTGGGCCAAGTTGAACCGTCACATCTGCCTCGCCATCGCCATCCGTATCGACTTGAACCTTGGCGGCCCGACTTTGCATTTTTGTTTCAACAACAACGCCAGATCCAGAAACAGCAAAGTTCCAGGCGCTGGCTTCTCCTTCGGGTTTGTAACCGTATTTTTCACCGGCTGCGTCGACGTCCTTGGCCAAAGCCAAACGGAGATCAGACAAAGGAGCCAAAAGGTCAGCAACCGCCGGAAGTACCTTTGGTTCCCAGATTTCGCGCGCATAATTGGCCATGCGGACCTCATCGGTCTGTTCTTCTTGCGCCTGATCGGCATCGGCCGGGGCAGCATTCTTAACAACCTTACAGGCACTAAGAGCCGCGAAACTCCCCAACAGAATGGCAGATAAACGTAGTGCGTGACGCATGCAGCCCCCTCCGATAGAGAGCCCACCATGTTATGTGTGGGCCCTCTTGGTCTTGTGATGGTTTGAACTCTGGATCAGGTTAGCGCGAAAGTCTCGAGGTCCGCAGCGTTTTCGCTATTGATCAAGACGCAATCCATCAGCTGCTTTTCTTCAAGACCAGTTGAACCGGTCTGAATGTACTGATCGGCTTGCTCAACTGCAATTTGGGCCTGACGATAGGCGGGCTGGAGCACAGTCGCCTTGATGCCACCGGCAAGAATGCTGTCGCGGACGTCGTTTGATCCATCGAACCCGACAACAATCACTTCGTTGCGCCCGGCGGCTTCCAATGCGGCCCAGGCCCCCATGGCCATTGTGTCATTCCCACAAATCACCCCTTTGATGTCAGGGTTCGCTTGTAGAATTGACTCCATCTTTTCAAATGCTTCGGTTTGAGACCAGTTGGCGGATTGCTGGGCGACCATCACCAGATCAGGGTATTGGTCGATGATGTCATGATAGCCGGACGAACGAATGCCAGCGTTGGTGTCAGCTTCGCGCCCAACCAACTCAACATAGTTGCCTTCTTCGCCCATGATCGTGACGAACTCTTCGGCACCCAACTGGGCCCCTTGGTAGTTGTTGGAAACGATCTGGCTGATGGCGATGCCGGATTCTTTGATTTCCCGATCAATCAAAAAGGACGGGATGCCTGCATCGAGGGCGCGTTGGACAACGGCAACAGTCGCATCTGCCCCTGCGTTGTCTAAGATAATCGCATTTGCGCCACGCGCGATTGCGGTGTCGAACAATTCGGATTGCTTGTTTGGATCGTCATCGTGGACCAGAACGATTGTTTCATATCCCAATTCCTGTGCGCGGGCTTCGGCACCAACAGCTTCGGCTTTGAAAAATGGGTTGTCATGGCTGGGCGTGATAATAGCGATCAGACCTTTGCCTTCGGCGCGCACGACGGACGTGGTTGCGAATGTCACTGCGGCGGCAAGCCCGGACACAAAAACGCGACGGTTCGTATTCATTGATTTCTCCTCCCAAAGTCGTGGGACCGCTTGGCGCAAGCCCACTGGTGAATTCTTTTTACAATTTCATCATATTGTCAACAGGTATGATGAGTATGCAGTTTCGGCGGTGCCGCAAGTTTCCGTTCCCGGTGGGTTGTACAATATTATTTGAGAATTGCGGGCGGCACCGAAATTCCATTCAGGAAGATCTGGGTGACCTGTTCCAAATTGGAAAACGCCTAGCCCCACGCGGGCTAAGTTTGTGAGCTGCTGTTGAAGGGGAATTGGTTCCGATCACCCAGAGAGGCGGGTCAAGCCAAAGCGCAAGGTCACCAAGAGTGAGTGAGAAGATCAAACAGTTTTTCGAGTGTCGGGGTGTCTTTGCGCCGGTCCAATGAGACAAAGCAAAGGCACGCGGGGACAGAAACCGCATCGGATACTGCCAATCCGAAGGATTGTTTTTGGTGCAGCGCAATAGATTCACGACACAGGCTAAGCCCAATTCCGGATCGCACCATCTCAAGCATTGATGCCTCCTGATCGACCAGAGCAACGACGTTCAAGCGTTTTTCATCACCATCGAAAACCATGTTCAATAGGCGGTTGTGAACGGAGGTTTCCGGGGTTCCAATCCACGGCAGCTTGGCAAGGGTTGACCAATCTGCACCTTCTACTTGGTTCTGCCACCCAACCGGTCCAACGACTCTATAGGCGAAGTCTGCAAGCTTGATCGCCCGAATGGGGTCTTCGCTCTCTGTTCCCATAAGTCCAAGGTCTTCTGGGCTGCAAAGATAGAAACCGGCATCAATGCGGCCGCGCTTGACCCATGTCAAAATATCGCCGCTGACGCCGTGAACCAATTCGGTTTCGATCCCTGGATGCTCCGTTCTCAGTTGCGCCAGCAACCGTCCGAGCCGAATGAACTCCGGATCAACGATCGTACCGATTTTTAGCTTGCCACTGACCTGGCCGGAAAGTTGACGGGCGCTGCGCTGAAATTCATTCATCGCCTCCAGAACTTGTTCGGCTTTGGCCAAGACAGAAGCGCCGTCATGGCTGATTTGGAGCCCGGTTGCGGTTCGATTGAATAACGTGATGCCATTTTCGGTGCTAAGTCGCTTGATCTGATGGCTGATCGCAGGCTGGGTTAGGTTCAATATCTCGGCAGCGCGCGAAACACTGCCTTCACGGGCCACTGTTACAAAGGCCAAGATACTGTTTATGTTTGAATAACGAACCATATTAAAATTTGTAATATCGCATTGTGGGAATTGTCATTAGGTTTTTTCATTCCCTTCCGTCAGAGATCGACGAAATTCGCGGTCAGGGAAGGGCGGTCTGATCTGATGTTGGGGCGTCGGCCGAGCCTATTCGGTGGTCAATCGTGCATCATCTTCCGTCTCACATGTCCCGAATAAAACGACGAATATGGGAATGACGACAATGGCTAAAGCTATGGATGGGTTTGACTTTATCGTGATAGGTGCCGGATCAGCCGGGTGTCTGTTGGCCAACCGGCTTAGCGCCGATCCAAGCAATCGCGTCCTGTTGTTAGAAGCCGGCAAACCCGACACCTATCCTTGGATTCATATCCCTGTTGGATATCTTTACTGCATCGGCAACCCGCGTGCCGATTGGATGTATAAAACCGAGGCGGACAAAGGTCTTAATGGTCGTCGTCTATTATATCCGCGCGGTAAAACACTGGGCGGGTGTTCGTCGATCAATGGCATGATCTATATGCGTGGCCAAGCGCGCGACTATGATAATTGGGCCGAACTTACGGGTGAGCAAGCCTGGAACTGGGAAAACTCACTGGTCGATTTCAAAGCCCATGAAAACCACTACAAGCTGGATTCCGGGGCCGATCCGGTGACCGGGGACAATAGCCGCTTTTCGGACATGCACGGTCATGGTGGTGAGTGGCGCATTGAAAAACAACGGTTGCGTTGGGATGTGCTTGATAGCTTTGCTGATGCGGCGGTCGAGAACGGTATCGAAAGGACCGATGATTTTAACAGCGGCGACAACTCTGGCGTCGGGTATTTCGATGTCAATCAACGATCCGGTTGGCGCTGGAACACATCCAAGGCGTTCCTTCGTCCGGCAAAACACCGCCGTAACCTGACGATCTGGACCGAAGCGCAGGTCGAAAAACTGTGCTTTGAAAAAGACGGTGACGGGGCGTTGCGCTGTGTCGGGGCCAAGGTACATCGCCAAGGCGTACCGGTCACCGTAACCGCCGGGAAAGAAATTATATTGTCTGCTGGTGCGGTGAATTCGCCCCAAATTTTACAATTGTCGGGCATTGGCCCGGCACCATTGCTGCAAGACCATGGCATTGATGTTGTTTTGGATCAGCCCTATGTCGGCGAAAACCTTCAGGACCACCTGCAAATTCGAGCGGTGTTTAAGGTAAAGGGCACCAGCACCATGAACACCTTGGCCAACTCGATGCTTGGCAAGGCCAAAATCGCTTTGGAATATATGTTAAAACGCTCTGGCCCAATGAGCATGTCGCCAAGTCAGTTGGGGGCATTTACCCGGTCCGACAAACACCGTCCGCACGCCAACCTAGAATATCATGTGCAACCCTTAAGTCTTGAGGCCTTTGGTGATGATCTGCACAGTTTTCCAGCTATGACTATTAGTGTTTGCAATTTGAACCCCACCAGCCGTGGGCACATTCGGATTGCAACGTCTGATTTCCGAGATTCGCCAAAAATTACACCGAATTACCTGGCCACCGAAGATGACCGAAAGGTCGCCGCTGATAGCCTGCGTCAGGTCCGCGAAATCATGGCGCAATCCGCGATGCGGCCCTATGAGGCCGAAGAATTTAAACCCGGCGTGGAATATCAAAGTGACGAAGATTTAGCGCGGCTTGCCGGTGATATTGCCAGCACGATCTTTCATCCTGTTGGGACCGTTAAAATGGGTCGCAAAGATGACCCGACCGCTGTGCTTGATCCCCATCTGCGGATGAAGGGCGTTGCCGGTCTGCGTGTGGTTGATGCCTCTGTCATGCCTGAAATCACTAGCGGAAACACCAATTCTCCGACGATCATGATTGCCGAAAAAGCCGCTGGTTGGATTCTTTCGGGTCAATAGTCTCGTAGAGTTTGAAACCAAGACGTCATTCAAGAGAGCGTTTGCAAAGCTTGCTCTTCAACCGTCTACACACCGATCTGATAGCCCTGCTTTCGCTCAATATCAGTATCGCTGGACTGGCGTCTTGTGGTGTTTCTTGCTGATCGTGGTGCAGGGGAGTGTTTGTTGCCGTGCCAATGGCAAGACGGAGCGTTGCGCGGCGATTGCAACTTTGACCTGCGACCAACACCTGGTTGTTTTGTGATTTGTTCGGCGATTATTCTGGATGGTCTTCGGGATGTACTTTTGCTTGGCGTTCTAGACGTGATGTCTCAAGTCTTCGTCGTATTCGACCATCCTGTTTTTCTTCCTGATGTGAAACCCAATTGTCTTTGTTGGATTGGCCCTTTTTTCCGCCCTGTCCTTTTTCGGTTTTGCCACTCCCAACACCCATTTGATCTTTCCTTTTCGTTCTGGTCGATACAATGCGAACTCGTTCGCCAAGGCAATGGGTTTTGACACGGGTTTTGACATGGGTTTTTCCCGTGCCTGTTGCTGATGGCTATCAGTAATTCGGTCAAATAGTCATGCGGTTCAATTTCGTTTAGCTGAGCAGAGGCTATAGTCGACATCACTGTGTTTGGGGCCTTGTCCAGCAATGTCCTTGTGGGAGGCAAGGGGGCATGCGGTGCCGATGTGAGGGCACTCTGGCACGCGACCTCCAGCGCCGTCTTCACTTGATGCCCGTGCCCCCGTAGTCGCCAAGCCGACAGCGCCATTTTGGAGGGTTTCGCCAAAATCTGGTTTGATCAAACAAAACTCAGCCGGCCGAATGGTTCGCTTTTCAGCAGAATTGAACGACCCAAAATAGAATTGTCTTTCCGCATCTCGGTGGCCTGAGTCCTGACCTGACCCGCAATCGGCATAACCCCGAACGGTGCGGCCGATCTGGTTCAGGACGAAGGAGACCGCAAGAAGGAAATCGGCTCCTGTGTGAGAGATTCTTGAATTGGCAACGATTGATTAGGTCATTGGGGTCAATCCCGCCGTTTGTGATGCCAAGGCCGCCTTGGACGCGTCCGTAACCCAGCACACCTCCATTGGCGGCGCGCGCTAGGGCGTGGGGACGGTTTCTGGAACATCCGGTGGGGGACGATGTGACCACATAATGATGACAATCTGGTCGGGTGCCAAACGGACAAAGGCAGGGCGTTTTTGGAGTGGGAGAACCTCAGCGTCGTTCCGATGCTCTTCAAAATGCCTGAAAACGGTTGACGGCGTCATCACTCTGCCATGATGGGCTTGGCGATGATTGGATAGTCTAGCGACAACAAAATGCTCTATCGCACTTGGGCAGTCAGTTAGGAGGAACGTGCCCGCGACCGTTTTAGGACTATTCAAGTTTCCGATCGGAAAAGCGCGAAGGCGGGTGCCAATTCCGATTTCGAGCGCGCCAAACTGCAGATTTACAGGACTGCGTAGCTGCCTTTGTTCATTGTTTCTTGCTCAAAAAACTGATGACGAAGACGGTTTTGATAGTTTCTTAAACATCCAACTTTGGTTCATTTTTAAGCGCCATCGCGGTAAAAGTGCTCATTTTTGTGGCCAAACCCTTTAAATTGGTGCTGTTTCAGTCCAACCCGTTGAAATGCGCGGGCGTGCGTTCTGTAGTTATGAGGCAGGGTGCTTAGGGTTCCGCTTGAATGAAACATCAAGGACTGGTCCGAGAAGCGCCACCTGGGCGGCAAAATCCGCAAAGGCACACGGCGGGGCAAAATCCCGGGAGGTTACTGCGCAGGCTATGTCCGCGCTCCATCTCTTGTTCCGCCAGCGTGGGAAAGCCGTGTTTAAAAACAGGCGGGACGCACAACGGGGAAAGTCATGACATTCAAGAACATTCTATCCGCTGCGGCGCTCTCAGCCGGACTTGCATCGGCATTGGCCCTGCCAGTGGCCGCCGAAGAAAAAACAGATTTCAAATTGGCGTGGTCGATCTATGTCGGCTGGATGCCATGGGGCTATTTGGAAGACAGCGGCATCATGGACAAATGGGCCGACAAATACGGCATCACGGTCGATATCGTTCAAATCAACGATTACGTCGAATCCATCAACCAATATACAGCAGGCGCTTTTGACGGGGTTTCCGCGACCAATATGGACACCCTGTCCATTCCGTCGGGTGGCGGCGTAGACACCACAGCTTTGATCATCGGTGATTATTCAAACGGCAATGATGCGGTGATCTTGAAAGGCGAGGGCGGCCTGGCCGATCTCAAAGGCAAGCCTGTGAACTTGGTCGAACTCTCTGTGTCGCATTACTTGCTGGCGCGCGGGCTTGAAACCGTGGGCTTGGAAGAGGCCGATCTGGACGGTGTGATCAACACCTCAGATGCCGATATGATTGCGGCCTATGCCACAAGCGACGTCGAAGCGGTGGTGACGTGGAACCCGCTGGTGTCTGAAATCACTGGATCAAACCCTGACGCCAATGTGCTGTTTGACAGCGCGCAGATCCCTGGCGAAATTTTGGACCTGATGGTGGTGAACACTGACACTCTGGCGGACAACCCCGCCTTTGGCAAAGCCGTTGCTGGCGCTTGGTATGAGGTCATGGGGTTGATGGCGGCAGGCGATGAAGAGGTTCTGACCGCGATGGCCGACGCCTCTGGCACCGATCTTGCGGGCTACAAAGCGCAATTGGCGGCGACTGAAATGTTCTTTGATCCAGCCGCAGCCGTGGCCCAAGCCGCGTCGGCCGACTTGCCCACAACCATGACCAGCGTGGCCGAGTTCTTGTTCGACAAGGGCATCTTGGGCGAAGGCGCGCCAAGTGCGGATTTCGTAGGCGTTGAATACCCCGGTGGCGTGACCACGGGCGACGCGGGCAACATCAAGTTCCGCTTTGATGCGACCTACATGCAGATGGCGGCAGACGACGCGCTGTAAGTCACACATTGGCGTGCGGCACGGCCCGCGCGCCATTCTTCTCGCGACATCACTTCAAAAGCTCTGCCCATCGGAGGAGCCCTATGAGACTGATCAATCGAATACCCTCGCGGCCCAACGCGGTGTTTTTGGCCGCGGTGCCTTTCGTTTTGGTGTTGATCGCCTATGCCATCGGCTCTGACATCCGCCTGACGGCCAACCCCCAAGACAAGCTGCTGCCTGCGCCCTCAACCATTTGGGACACGGCTGTGCGGCTATTCACGGAACCCGACAAGCGCTCCAAAGAGATCCTGCTATGGAAAGACACGGGTGCCTCTTTGATGCGGCTTCTCTTGGGCGTTGGGATTTCTGCGGCAATCTCGTTGGTTGTGGGCATGGCCATCGGGCTCTTCCCGATTATGCGCGCAACATTTTCGAGCTTCGTTGCGGTGCTTTCGATGGTCCCGCCGCTGGCTTTGCTGCCCATCTTGTTCATCGTCTTTGGGCTGGGCGAGCTGTCCAAGGTGGTCTTGATCATCATCGGCATCACGCCCTTTATGACCCGCGACCTGTCGCAACGTGTGCTGGACATTCCCACCGAACAGCTGATCAAAGCGCAGACCATCGGGGCCTCTTCGCTGGTGATCGCTTTGCGTGTGGCCCTGCCGCAAATCCTGCCCCGCTTGATTTCCAACGTGCGTTTATCCCTCGGCTCTGCGTGGTTATTCCTGATCGCAGCCGAGGCTGTGGCCTCCAACGTTGGGCTTGGGTACCGCATCTTTTTGGTGCGCCGTTACCTCGCGATGGATGTCATTCTCACCTACGTGATTTGGATCACGCTCTTGGCTTTCCTCATCGATTGGGCCCTCAAAACCCTATCGCGCAAAGCCTTTCCATGGATGGAGGCCGGGCTATGAGTTTTGTTTCTGTGACGGATATTTGGCAAGCTTACGGAAATCGTTCGATCATCGAGCGGGTGAATGTACAGATTGATGAGGGTGAATTTATTTCCATCGTCGGGGCCTCCGGCTGTGGCAAATCCACATTCCTAAGACTGCTTTTGGCGCAAGAACGCCCGACCCGTGGTGAAATCCGCATCGACGGAGGCCCGCCTGCGGTGGAGCCGAATTTGGAACGTGGCGTGGTGTTTCAACGCTACTCCGTGTTTCCGCATCTGACGGTGCGCGAAAACTTAATCGCAGGCACGGGATTTCAAACGCGGTTTGGATATCTGCGCGGTATTGCACGCCGCAAAGCGGTTGAGGCCGCCGATGAAATGCTCTTGCGCATTGGGCTCAATCATGTGGCCGATCAATATCCGGCGTCTTTGTCTGGTGGCATGCAGCAACGCCTTGCCATTGGCCAAGCCATGGCGGCGAAACCGCGTGTGCTCTTGCTGGATGAACCTTTCGGAGCACTTGATCCGGGCACCCGCATTCAGATGCATGATTTCTTGATGGAGCTGCGCCGCGAGACCAATATGACGGTCTTTATGGTCAGCCATGATTTGGAGGAAGCCTTCAAACTGGGCGACCGCGTTTTGGTCTTTGATAAGCCCCGTTGGGATCCCCATGACCCCGGCGCGTACGGCGCGACCGTCACCTATGATTTCGATGCCCGCGATGGCGGCATGCCGTTTCAAAGTATTCTTGAGCGTTTTCCGGGTTTGGTCAGCGCTTGAGTTTTTCCGCTCTGCGCGCCGCTGGGCCCCGCGCAGGGTCGATCACCAAGGCCTAGAAGCCGCCCCATGATCGGGGCAAACGACGATTAGGAGACGGTTGTGTTTTCAGATCCAAAACGGACACGGTCCCACCACCCATCGGACCAAGCAAAAGCCCAAAAGGCGCGCGAAAAACGGGCGCACCACCCCGATTTGTCCAAGCTGCAAGGCTGGAAATCAATGCAGCAAGAGGCCGATATTCCCGAAGGGCGCGCCGACGAAGAACGTCGCTGGGCCTTGCGCATGGGTTTGACCGGTGCGGATGCGATTGAGGACAAATCCATCCCGACCTTTGCGCGCGGTGAGCTGCCGCATTTCGCGGGCATCAACACCTTTCTCAAAGCGCCCTATGCCGAGGATGTGTTGGAGGTGGCCAATTACGACGCCACGGTGATGGGCATTCCGTTTGATGGGGGCACGACCTATCGCCCCGGCACGCGCTTTGGCCCGCAAGGCCTGCGCAAAATCTCTGCGCTTTACACGCCGTACAACTACGAATTGGGCGTCGATCTTCGCGAACAAATGACGCTCTGTGATGCAGGTGATGTGTTTACGATACCGGCCAATATCGAAAAGTCGTTTGATCAAATCAGCCGTGGTGTTAGCCATGTGTTCAGCTCGGGCTCTTTGCCGATCATGATCGGCGGCGACCATTCTATCGGTTTCCCTTGTGTGCGCGGCATCGCCGAATGTACGTCCAAGAAAATCGGCATCGTGCATTTTGATCGCCATGCTGACATCCAAGAAAAAGACTTGGATGAGCGGATGCACACCACGCCGTGGTTCCATTCTACCAACCTGCCAAATGTGCCTGCGACCAATTTGGTTCAGATCGGTATCGGCGGCTGGCAAGTCCCGCGTGAGGCGGTCAAGGTCGCCCGCGAGCGCAACACCAATATCATCACAATGGGCGACATGGAGAAGATGGGCATCGACAAGACCATTGAAATGGCGTTGGAAATGGCGTGGAAAGATGTCGATATGGTCTATCTGTCCTTTGATATCGACAGCATCGATTGCGGCTTTGTCCCCGGCACAGGCTGGCCCGAACCCGGTGGGTTCTTGCCGCGTGAAGCGCTGGCTTTGGCCTCTGGCATCGCGGCCGAGGGCATCTGTGGCATGGAATTGGTCGAGGTCTCTCCGCCTTATGACACCTCTGACATCACCGCTTTGATGGGCACGCGCGTGATTGTCGATGTGTTGGGGGCTTTGGTCTCCAACAACAAACTGGGGGCGCACAAGCGTCATATCGATAAACCCGTTGCCCTGCCGCATGGCGAGTTTTCTGGCAAGCGCTGGTCTAACGCTGGCCCGCATAAGGTAGGCCCGTAATGCCGCACGACCATTCGCACCACTCTCATGATCATGACGCACATGGTCACCACCATCATCACGATCACGCTCCTCATGGGGCGGGTCACAATCATGCCCACGCGGATCACATGCATTCGCATATGCACGAACAAGATGAGGCCGCCGATCTGCAAGTGTTGGCTGTGCAATTCATTGACGGCTATCTGCAAGCCAAGGACAAAGCGAGCTATCTCAAGCTGGCAGGCGTGCCCTTTGAACGCGCCTCAAGTACGGGGCCAAAGGCGCTCAAGCTCATCGACGTGGAATTGAAAACCGAATGGCAAGTGGGCACAGCCTCGCCGTCTTTCGGATCACGCGAGTTGAGCTATCTGCCATTCCCCGGTGAAATGGTCTCTGAACGCACCAATATGTCGCTGATCTATGTCTCGATGGAGGAAAAATCCGTCCTAGATATCCGCGACTTTCTACTGACACGTAAAAAGGAAATTGAAACATGAAAACACTGACTTTCACATTGGTTTCAGCGCTCATAGCCACGCCTGCTTTGGCACATGGTGGTGCCCACCTGCACCCGCATGGAATTGAATTCACACTTGCCGGATTGGCGGTTCTCTCGGTTGCCTTGCTCATCTTTGCATTGCGCAGATAACAAACCATTGGCCGCCATGCCTTTTCATGTGGCGGCCAATCACAATAGCAGACCTTTATGCACGTCACAGACCAAGTCCCTCTTGGCTTAGGGTCCAGACCCTAGCGAACAATTGCGCGCGGGATATTCGACCGGACGCCTTGGTTTAGGTGGCAATTATTGCAACGCCATCTCGCGGGGCTTGCCAACTCAGAAATCTTAAACCTCTGTGGGGCCTTTGAGGTGCGTTGCAGGCCAGAATTCCCAGAGAATCCCAACGATCTTATCC
This sequence comes from Pelagimonas sp., assembly GCF_058892305.1. Lineage (NCBI taxonomy): Bacteria > Pseudomonadati > Pseudomonadota > Alphaproteobacteria > Rhodobacterales > Roseobacteraceae > Pelagimonas > Pelagimonas sp. The sequence goes on along the minus strand of NZ_JBZXVN010000059.1, from coordinate 21,753 downwards.
GCCATAGCGACAGTCGCCACGTATGCCGGGTTTCTTACTAGCCAAGATGTGAGCCATTAATTGCGCGTTCTGGATGTGATCGGGTTTGTCGAACGAGTGACGTCACACCTACGAGCCCAACAATCGTAAAAAATTAGTCCCCTGTCCAATGCCCGTCAGGGGGGGCGCAGCAATGTCCCCAAAGGGGCCAGTCCGCCCAAGCTTGTCCTTGCCGACGCTAGAGAACTTGCGCAGTCATCGAGCCCGCGAGGGTGTTGATCACCTTTTCACACCAACAGGTCGGTTCAAAACGTCGCCAGCCAGTCCGCCCTTGGCAAAAGTGATGACCCGAGTGATGCCCGTTGCTTTGCCGGCGCAAACTCTGCTGACCATGCCATGCAAGTCGTTCCCACGCCGGGTGCGAAGACGGGCCAGCAGATCCCGCGGGCGGCCTCGGTCAAAAGGAGTGCTGTTCGGTCGCCTTGATCGCGACAGACCACAATGCAGGGCGCTCCTCTGCTTCAGATATCGCCTCCGCATCACGTGCGTTAGATTTGCCGCGCATAAATCATGGATTGGCATATTTCGGTTGGATTGGTCGGACATCATTCCCCACTGCAGTCAGTTCCCCGGCCCATTGATGCGGTCTAAGGCCTGCTGTTTTGCGCAATAGCGTAGACGATGATGACTATTGCCGCCGATCCCAAGTGCTTAGGTGCGACAATCGGCATGACCCGCGTGTTGCATGCTTTGGGGGCGGTACTTACTCTTTATCCGCAGATGAGGTCTTGGTGTTGGAACCTAGGGTTTGTTCGACTGTGCCTTTGCGCCTGATACATAACTGCAAGTGGCCGTTCGTTTGCGAAAAGTCTCAGCCGTTTCAGACTGATACCCACGTCGCAGCGGTCAACCAACCCGGCCAGACATGGCACAATCCGTGGCAAAATTAGGTTGATCAACTGAACACAGCCGACATTACACATCGCGCAATTGGTATCAGCGCAGCACAAAGCCAAAACGAACTGTCCCCACGCGGAGCGATTTAGCGGCTGAGCATTTTGATGCAAAAGTCTCGCAACACGACTCTTGTGTGATAGACAAGATCAGGTCGTCTTATCGGGGGAACTCGGTCCACGAGATCATCAACTTTGGTGCTCGAACAGGGTGTTTCATCTTGCGTTCGAGGTGGAAGAATTTGCCGTTCGCGTCATATCGGTTCCAAAGGCAAACGGGCCTAGCCCCAGTCCAGCGTTGGCAGAACCGCGACCTCGTGCGCCCGCCCAAGTGCGCCCGCCCAAGTGCAGCAGCCCAAGTGCACCAGTCCAAAAGAACCAGCCCAAATGAACTAGCCCAGGCGCAGCAGAGCAGGGTTGCGGAAAAAAGCGTTATCGCGCAGGAAATACTGCGGCAGCAAAAAGCTTTCACGGAACGGCGGAAATACAAAAATAGAGGTTGTTGAGGCCGGGTCTTTTTGGGGGGCACAACCGCGCTTGTATAGTGGGCCGTAGTCTAAGTCGCCCATAGCTATGGCTCCCTCCTTGGTCCGCGCGTGCGGTTTTGCGCAGCTCGCGCGCGGGTCTTGGTTTTGGGCAAAGATCGGGCCGAGCCAGTGGCAGGTTTCATCGAAATTTTTGGCTGGGCATGCTTGGAGGTTGGCTGCGGGCCGCAATCACGTTGCCCGCCGCCGGGGCAGGGGGCAACGCAGTCTTTTGGGTTAGAGCGCGGCGGTTCGTCTGCCTTGTTTATGCTGCGGAGGGTCGAGCGAATGGATCACATTCCCGTCGCCCAAAGCGGGTTTGGTCTGGTTCCAAGCGCGAAACCATCTCGCAAGGTGATCCGCATGGACCGCCTCGGGTGCCCAAGGCGTTATTCCTGCTGGCGTCAAATTCTGTGCCGTTAGACTGAGCTGGTCGGTGTCGTGCTCTGCGGTCACGGTTAGGCGGGCACCCGGCTGCGCCATCTGCGGATCGTCCAGCAAAAAGGCGGTCCTGCCCCAATGACCGCCTGCGCCTAGCCCGTTTGACAGAGTAACACCGGGGGCCAGCTCCATCTCAAAGCTCACAAGGGCGGCATGAATGGTGCCACTGTGCGAACAGAGCAGGTCGGTGACCTTCTGCGCAGGGGACATCAGGGGGGCGGCAAAATCGAACTGGAAAAGTTCGGCCGTTGGCCCCAAGGCGCGCAAGTCATAGGCGGCACAGTCGTTTGGCGTGATCTGTGCGAGGCCGGAAAAACGGTGAAAGGCGCTGAGATCAAAGCCTTTGGCAAACCGGGGGCGCATCTGGCTCTGTAATGTCTCGCTCTCGACGACCTGCGCCATCAACGCGCCGCGTTCGGGGATGGCGCGCGCACCAGGCTTGGCCAGTGAGGACATCGCGTGGGTCAGCGTCGCCAGCGCGCCCTCTCCGAGAAGGACCGTGTCGACGATCTCTGAAATCACCACATCGACCGTCTCGGGAATGTCGACGCCAACCACAAGATTATGCGACATTTTTGGAATGACGGTGATGTGGTCGCTGAGCCCATTGTCAGCAATTACCTGAACAGCGGCCTCGGCGATGAGCGGTTGCTGTTCACAGGTGTAGACATGTTTCGCCCCGGCGCGCGCGGCCATCATGGCGGTCAGCCCGGCACCACAGCCAATGTCCAAAACCACATCCGACCTGCGAACCTTGGCCTGAATTGCCTTGGCATAGGCATTGTTGCGCACTTCGTCTGCAAGCATAGGGAAATGCCAGCGCGGCACGCACATCTGGTGCAGCCGCTCTTGCAAGATTTGTGCCTCGTGATGGTGCGGAACCTTGGTCAGTGCCTGAGACAAGAGTTGCGAGGTTTGCAGGCCGCCGTCTGTCAATGGTTCAAGCTTGGCGCGCAGGACGAGCTCATCTGCCGCTTGCAGAGCGTGGTGGGGCGGCTGAAGAGACCCGTGCGCGGGTCTTGCGGTTTGCTGATCTACCAATTCTTGGTCTTCCTCGTTTTGATGCAAATACTGGTGAAGGGCATATTCATCGCGAGCATCTAAGGATTGGTAAAATTTGCGAAAGTCTTGCGTCCGCGGCTTCAGATTGGGACCAGAGGCTGACTACAAACGGCCCGTTGCCCTAGGCCCGTTGCCTTAGGCTGGGTTCCGAGCAAGTTTCAGGACTTTTCTGACATGGCCAAGACAATGGAAGGACAGTTAGGAATCGATTGTGTGAATGTGAAAAATTCCCGTAATCAATTTCCATGATGGCCGTTGCTCATCTAAGATGCGCAAAATTCACTGACTGTCCTAGCGTTCCGTTGAAAGGATTTCGCCATGCCGAACCCATCTGCAGTTATCACTCTTGGCACTGCCGGGGGGCCGATGCAAAATCCCCAACGCGCCCAACCTGCACACGTCCTGATGCATGGGGACCAGCCGATCCTGATTGATTGCGGCGAAGGCGCAATGGGCCAGCTGAAACGCGCGGGGCTGGAATTTCGCAATGTGCATCACATCTTTTTGACGCATCATCATTTTGACCATATCGGCAGCCTCTTTGCCTGCCTTGGCCTGAACATGATGACCCAGCGCCGGGTGCCGCTGACCATCTACGGCCCTCCGGGAACCGCGTCGATCATCGAGGGGCTCTGCGCCGCCTGTGACGTGCCCAATGCCATTGGTTTTGGCATGCCTGGCCAACAATTGCCGCACCCACGCGATTTCACCACGGTCACGGAAATCAATCCGGGCGACACGATCACCTTGGACGATCTGACTGTGACCTGCTGCGAAAACACCCATTACCGCAACGAGGACCAATTCGGCCAAGAGGGGTATTTGTCCCTGTCGCTGCGCTTTGATCTGCCAGACCGATCGGTGGTCTTTACGGGGGATACCGGGCCGTGCAAGGCGTTGGAAACATTGGCACAGGGGGTTGATCTGATTGTTGGCGAAATGATGGATCTCGATATCACTATGGGACGGGTTCGCGCGATGAACCCTCAGATGCCCGAAGAAAAGCTTGAGATGATCAAGGGGCACCTTTCGCAGCATCACATCAACGCAGAGGACTTGGCGCATTTGGCCAAGGCGGCGGGCGCAAAAGAGGTGGTGGCGGTTCACTTTCCCCCCGGCATTGCGACGCCCGACTCGGCGCAGGGCTACATTGATCGGGTCAACGCACTCTATTCCGGTAAGTTTACGATCGGTCAGGATCTGGCCGAGTACTGACTTCGGGCCAAGGCGGCCCTGTACCGCCTTTCCCGCCGCTTTCATCCGGTCACCGGAAAAACCATCGGACAAAAAAATACCCGCCAGAGATGGCGGGTATTTCGAGTCTCAAAGAGACCGGGATCAGTTCCGGGTGATCTCGACCTTGACCGCGTTTTCGTCGACCAAAGTGATCTCGTTGGTGCCTTCGGAATGACCGATGTCATAGCGGTGCAGGTAGAAAGTGCCGCCACCCATCGAGATGTCATGCACGCCGCTGATGACCTTGTCTTCGCCGGGGCCGTAGCTGCCTTTGGCATAAAAGCGCAGGGTGTTGGACTGGATGAAAAGATCGGTTTCGGCCACTTCTCCGCCCGCGATCATAACTCCGGGAGGGCCCGATTTACCCAGAACGGGGCCCGCAACGCCTGCGCCGATCTTACCGTTCATCGGGCGTGGGTCGCCTTCGAGGACGGTGGTGACAAAGTCTTCGGACATTTTGCCATCGGTGTATAGGAAAGGTTCGGCCAGCGTGGCATCCAGAACGATCAACGGGGCGATCGTTTGGCCCTCGGGCATCATGTTGGTGACGCGGATGTGGTAGTCCTGAGCCAGGGCTGGCACTGCGCCAAGCATTGCCATGGCAAGTGCCATCGTTGCTGTCTTCATTGGGTGTTCCTCCATAAATTCGGGGCTGACCTGATGCGTGACACGTAACGTGGCACTGACCTCCCCTCCCAAATTCAAGGCGATACTAGGTAGAGCAAGACCATTTCAAAAACGGAATTGTCTGATACACCTTATTGAAATCATCAATGCTGGAACGTCATGGGCAAGGGCAGACCGCTGGGGAACCGCGCTCTTCAATTATTCATGAGATCAATCCATCGCATTCAATCAAACAAATACCGAAACGGGTGTAATCTGATTAAGATGTATGGGATGGCCATCTTTGGCCGGTTTGTCATTTCTGGGAGGAAACCATGCGCAAGACCCTAACGGCCCTGTTCCTGATGGGGGCAACAGCCCTAACGCCGATTGCGGCAACAGCTGAGACCCTGACCTTTGGGACAGGTAACGTCGTGATACATCCGATCAACAAACGCATCATGACGCCTTGGGCCGAACGTGTGAACGCCGAGTCCGACGGCGCGGTTAACATCAAGGTGCGGCATGGTCAGATGTTGGTGAACTCCAACAACTACGTTGACCGGATTTCTGATGATGTGGTTCAGATCGCCTTTGGCATGCTGGTCTTTAACCCCGGTCGCTTCCCTCGGTCGTTGGTGACAACCGTGCCCTTTGTCGAAGGGTCGGGCGAGGCCTCGGCTTTGGCCTATTGCAAGATGTACGAAGCGGGTGCCTTTGATGAGGAAATGGGTGCCTTTAAGCCACTGTTCTTTGTGCCTTTTCCACAGTCGTCGGCGCATTTGAAAGGGGCCGAGCTAGCCTCCATGAACGATCTTGAGGGCAAAAAGATCATGGTTGGCAGCCCGATCCAATCGCTGATCGTGTCGGCCTATGGTGGCACGCCGCTGTCGATCACCCTGCCGGATCAATATCAGTCGCTTCAGCGCGGCACGGCGAATGGCAATTTCATGACTTTTACCGCATTTCCGGCCTTCCGCTTGGACGAGGTGACATCAGATCACCTGCAGCTGCCGCTGGGTGGTGCCATGGGCATGGTCTTTATGGATCGCGCCCGCTACGAGGCCTTGCCAGAAGACACCCGCGCGGCGTTGGATGCCCATTCGGGCTGTGATCTGACCCGTGAAGTTGGGGCCACCATCGACACATGGGAAGCCGAATCCAAGGCCTATGTCGGCGCGCAAGAAGGGCAAACAATCAATGTACTGGATCCCGCAGAGGTCGACGCCATGCGCGGCGAACTGGGTCCCAAGGTTTTTGCAGGCTTTGGCGAACGCGTTCCCGGCGGTGCAGAGCTGCTGGATCAGTGGCGCACTGCGATAGAAGACGCGCGCCGCGAAATCGGCGAGATCGAATAAGCCCGGATCGCCGGACCCTGATCAAAACATATCCCAATTTGAGGTCGGCCAGTTATTCTGGCCGGCCTTTTTCGTGTTGGCTTTTTCGTGTTGGCTTTTTCGGGCTGACGTCTTTGGGCGGCTTTTTTCCAGCGGCTACGCCAGGCTAGGTCAGGGAAGGGCAGCGCACTTAGGGCCCAGTTTCATCTCAGGAATGAGCAGCAGGTCGGCATCGCCCGCCGCCTCATGCCGTTTCAACCTGCCTTGGGGCATTCCGAAAGGGCGCATGAAAAAGGCCCGGGCCTCCGATAGGAGACCCGAGCCGGGCAAGACAGATACTGTGTCCTTGGCTGAGGTCGGCACCGGCTACATCGTAGATGGAAGCCAGAGCGAGAGCGCTGGAAAGGCAACGATCAAGATGATCTTGACAAAGTCGGCAAGGATAAAGGGCACCACACCGCGCATCACAGTGCCAAGACGCATATCTGGGTCAATGCTTTTGATGATGAACAGGTTCATCCCAAAGGGGGGGGTGATCATGCCTATCTCGACCACAACCAACATCAGTACACCCCAGAACAGCATGTCATAGCCAAGATCCAGAACAATCGGCGTGACGACGGGCAGGGTGATGATCATCACGCCAAAGCTGTCCATGATCGACCCCAAGAGCAGATAGATCACGATCAATAGCGTCAGGATCAGGATCGGCCGCGCATCAATGCTTGCGATCCAGGCGCTGACCATTTCCGGCGCGCCCCCGAGGTTGATGAAAAAGGCGAACATCAGCCCACCAAAGATCAGCGCATAGATCATCGCTGTCGTGGTTGTTGTCTCGGAGAAGACCGCAAGGATGGTGAATTTGGTCAGTCGTCCACGCAAGAGCGCCAACAAAAAGGCACTGACGGCCCCTACCGCGGCGCTTTCGGTCGCGGTAAAGACGCCGCCGTAAAGGCCGCCGATGACGATGGCGAACATGGCGATCACAGGGAAAGAGCCCTTGAGCGCGGGCAGCAGGTCAGCGGTGCTGTCGCTGTCGACGTCAGGGGCGGCATCGGGGTTCATACGCACCACGGCAAAGACCGCGCCAAAGTAGAGCAAAATCGCGACAACTGCAGGGATCATTGCCGCGACAAAGAGCGCGCCGATGGATTCCTCGGTCAGCAGGGCAAAGAGAATGATCACCCCCGACGGAGGGACCAGCGCCCCAAGCGTGCCGCCAGCGGCGACACTCGCAGAGGACAGTGTCGGCGCGTATCCGGCCTTTTTCATCGCAGGCAGCGCCATACGTCCAAAGGTGGCCGAAGTGGCGATCGAGTTCCCCGAGACCGCGCCAAAGCCCGCGCAGCCCGCGATGGTTGCATAGGCAAGACCGCCCCGGAACCGGCCGAGAATGGCATTTCCCAGTCTGAACAGATCGTCCGAAACCCCTGCGGCGACAGAAAAGGCACCCATGATTAGGAACATCGGCAATGTCGCGACTTGTTCGTTGCGCAGGAAATCTGCCGCGTCGCCGGCAAAGGTGTTCATGGATGCGCCGCCGCCGATAAAGGCCATCGAGCCAATCACACCGATCATCCCGGTGACGGTGGCCAGCGGCAATTGCGCCAGAACCGCCAGCCAAAGGATCAAAAAGCCGATGATTGCGGCTGTGCCGGGATACATCATGGCTGTGTTGGAAAAGCTGTCAAAGCCGAACAAGACCCAACCAGCGATGCCAAGAACCAGCACGCCAAGCGTGCCAATTACCACCAAAACCGGAGGGTGGGACCGTTGGGTTCCGGTCTCGGCCCGCGCAAGGGCAAAATCTTCGGTGAGGTTAAATAGCTGGACGATCGCAGACAGGCCCATGGCCAGCGACACCGCGAAATAGGTCGGTGCCAGCGGCAGTTGCAGCAAGGCTGAGGCACGACCTTGGGAGTCATAGCGCAAAGCCAGTCCCCAAAGCCGCCAGCACAGGATGGAAAAGAAGACCAAGAGCATGACACCACCCACGACCCGTAGCCATGCAGTCAGGCGCGGACCGGTGAGATGGGCCAGCAAGTCAATCTTGAGGTTCACACGGTTGGCGGCCCCAGCGGGCAGGGTCAGCGCAATCGCCACCGCGAAAATCGCGGACATGATCTCGTTCAGCGCAAAGACAGAGGTTCCAAAGAGCCAGCGCCCCAAAACATCGAACACGATTGTCATGGCACCCAGAAGCGCTGCAGTAATTGAGGTGATCGAAATCACCCCGGCGATCTTTTTGACCCAAGGAAACCGAGGGTCCTTTGCTTTGCGTGTCTTATCCATTTGGTTTCCCCCCAAACCTGATCTGTCGTCAGGTGTCTAAAATCGCTACTGGCCTGCACCAACCGGCGGAGCCCTTTGCTACCTTGACCGGCAAGGCGATGACCTCAAATCCAGTGGCAGGCAATTGATCTAGATTGGCCAGCTTTTCCATATGGCAATAGACCGTGTCGGCTCCGGCCTTGTGCCCCTCCCAAAAGATCGACCAGTCGCCGGTTTCCCGCGCGCGGGCTGCCTGCATCATCAGTGGCGGATCCCAGCTCCAGGCATCTGTACCACAGACTTTGACGCCGCGTTCCGTCAGATAGAGCGTCGCCTCGCGGCCCATTCCGCATCCTGTGCCGACATAATCGGGCTGGCCATAACGCGCGCCAGCGGCGGTGTTGACCAGAACGATGTCACCGTCCTTTAGCTCATGATCAATCCGCGCCAATTCCGCAGCAACTTCTTCGGCGGTGAGTGTATGGCCGTTGGGCCGGTCGCGGAAATCGAGCTTGACGCCCGGGCCAAAGCACCATTCAAGCGGCACTTCGTCGATAGTGATCGCACGTTCACCGCCGTTCATTGTCGGGTGATAGTGCCAAGGTGCGTCCATATGGGTGCCATTATGCGTGGTCAGGACGCAACGCTCGACTGCGGCCCCGGCCCCATCACGCAGGGCACCATCGGGCAAGCCGAACATGCCGCTGAAGTCGGCAGCGCCCTCTTTGTGATCGACATAGGTGATTTCGGGACCAAGGCCCGGTGGGTCTGAAACAACCTGATCCGTCAGGCTGACGGCAAGGTCGATGATCTTTCTGGCCATGCTGGTCTCTCCTCGCGAAAGAATGAAATTTGTGGTCTGTCAGGCTTGCGCTTTGGGTGTTGCGGGCACCGCGCCCAGAACCATCCCGTCTTTGACAGTGACCGGGATCGGCTGCAGCGCTTGTCCGAGGCAGGGGCCAATCGTGCAGGCTCCATCCTCGATCCGAAACAAGGCCCCATGCGCCGAACACATGATGCGATCTTTTGCACCGTTTAGGAATTCGTCTTTCTTCCAGCCAAGCGGGGCGCGGTCGTAATGGGGACAGTTGTTTACGTAGCCGTAGACCTTATCCCCCTTACGCACCAAGAAGCCCTGATCGCGGCCACGGGCATTGGGAAGAACGCCCTTTGAGCCGCCATCAGGAATATCGGTAAGCGCACAGATAACCTGATGCGTTGGTGTTCCGCTCAAGGCCCGTGTCACCCTTTGCCTGGAGGCGGTCCGCCGCCCGGAGACCATTTTTCGACGTTCTCAAAGAGGAACAGCTGCGCGGCCTCTTTGTCCATCGGAACTTCGCGCTCGACCCATTCGCCGTCGTGCAAATCCATGTCGGCATCATATTCGATATGTGTGCCGAGCGGCGAGTTGAAGTACCAGAACCAGTTTGAGCCGAACTTGTGACGACCAGGCCCCCAAAAGCTTTCATAGCCCTTTTGCACCATGCGCGATCCCGCGAGCATCAACTCGGTCGGGCCTTGCATGTGGAATGCCAGATGCTCGATCCCTTGCATATAGGCGGGGGTTTGGATCATGAACAAAACGTGGTGGTCGTTGTTGGCCTGCGGACGCAGGAACGGGCCGGTGTTCGTGAACTTGTCTGTGACCACAAAGCCGAGACGCTCAATGTAGAATTTGGCAGTCATTTCCATATCGGGTACGAAATAGACGATGTGGCTCAGCGTGCGCGGTTTGGCCTCGGCGTCTTGGTTTGAGCCAACAACATTCAAGCCGCGCCCAGGCTCGGCACCGGGAGAGTTGACCAGCTCAGCTGGCAGGTCCAACTTGATCCGGCGGGTAATCCGAAACGCGATTTCAAAGCCTGCGTCGTCTTTGCTGCGCAGGGTGCCATCGGCTTGCTTGACCACGTCGCGGTCCTTGGACAGCTCGGCCTCGATTGCATCAAGCGTGGCCTGATCCTCAACCCCCCAAATCGTCAGCCGCAACAGGCTGCCGGTCTTCAATGGCGCGGGCAACTCAGGGTCGTCTACGCTGCGCACAGTCAGAGCAGTTTTGTCCAGCGCCTCGAACCGGCCATCGCCGGCGTCGGTCAGGCCGTAATCCGTCAGGAATGTCTGGCAGGCCTCAATATTATCGACCCCAAATACCAGTTCGTCTGGCCCAATGATACGCATTGTGAAGATCCTCCTTGTACCCTGATTGGGTTTAATTGATATTCGGGCATCCAGAAAATTGTAAGATTGAATGCGATGCATTGATTATTGAAATGCTTCCGAATCGCGATAAGGTGGGCCAGTCGCTGGAACCGGGGAGGGGCTTGTGCGGTTTAAAAAGCTTGATCTTAACCTTTTGGTTGCATTGGATCACATGATAGAATTGCGGTCTGTTTCTGCGGCGGCTGAAAAGATGTTCATGAGCCAATCGGCCATGTCCAACGCGCTAACGCGTCTGCGCGACTACTTTGATGATCCGCTTTTGGTTCAGGTTGGACGCAGGATGGAGGTCACTCCGCGGGCCGAAGCCATGCGTCCGGCGATCCGCGATATTCTGGTGCGGATCGAGGCAACCATCGATTCCCATCCCGAATTCCGTCCCGCAGAATCCACGCGTGAATTCACCATCTTGCTGTCGGATTATTCTTTACGGGTGTTGATGCCCACGGTGCTGCGGTTGCTGGATGAACAGGACGCCACCGTGCGGCTTAACTTGCGGCCACAAACTGAAATGCCGCATTTGCTGCTAGAGCGCGGCGAAATTGATCTGCTGATCACGCCCGAGCCTTTGATCTCGGGCGATCATCCCTCGACGCTTGTCTATGAGGATCATTACGTTGTGGTCGCTTGGCGCGGCGGCAAATTCGGCGATGTCACGATGGATAGCGAGATCTATGAAAGCGCCTCACATGTTGTGATGGTTCCTCCCAATGCTGCAAAGGCTGTTGAGACATCGTTTCTGGCCCAGTCGGGGGTCAAACGGCGGATTGATGTGGAAAGCTTTTCTTTCTCGACCTTGACGCATTTGATCACTGGGACGAACCGTATCGCGACGGTTCATGCGCGCCTTGCCCACTTGATGAAGGATCGGGCCGAATTGGTTTGCTATCCGGTTCCGGTCGTTCTGCCGCCGCTGCGCCAGATGCAGCAATGGCACGCCTATCGCGAGACTGATCCGGGGATTGCCTGGCTGCGTGGGGTGGTGTCGAAGGCGGCTGCCTCTCTGCCTGATGTATTGACATAACTAATATCCGGGATTGCGTCTTTCAATTTTGAAAATGCTTTCCTAGGCCTTAATCTCCCCTCAAACGGGAGGAATCTGGATATGAGTGTGACTTCGGCATTGATCGTTGGCGGCGGTATTGGCGGGCTGACGGCAGGCATCGCTCTGCGTAAAAAAGGCATCGAGGTCGAGATCATCGAGCGCGACCCCGACTGGACAGTTTACGGTGTTGGCATCATCCAGCAAATGAACGTGATCCGGGCCATGAAAGAGCTGGACGTTCTTGATCAATACCTCTCACGCGCGTCGGGTTTTGACAGCACGACCCTGTTTGTCGGCCCTGGCGGTCACCAAGAGGCCAAGTTCGACACGCCCAAGCTGGCCGGGCCGGATTATCCGTCGAACGCTGGTATCCGCCGCACCGACCTGCAAAAGGTTCTTGCCGAAGGTGCCAAAGCCGCCGGGGCGAAAATTCGTCTTGGGTTGACCGTGGCCGATATGACCGATGATGGTGCGGGCGTCGATGTGGGCTTTTCCGACGGTACAAGCGGGCGGTATGACATTGTGATTGGTGCTGATGGCGTGTTCTCTAGCATTCGGCAGATGTTGATACCCGATGCCCCAAAGCCAAATTATACCGGCCAGTGGGTTTGGCGTTATAACATGCCGCGCCCCGCGGATCTTGATGGTATTCACATCTTTGCTGGCCCGCTCAACGGCGGATTTGTCCCGATTACCCCAGAACTGATGTATGTCTTCTTGCTTAGTACCGAGCCCGACACCAAGCCGATCCCGGTGGACGGGTCCGCCGCCGCGATGCGGTCGCGCGCCAAAATGCCACCGCCGCAGTTCGCAGCGATGCTCGATAACATCACCGACGATGCCGGTGTTGTTGCGCGCCCCTTGGAAACCATTTTCCTCGAGGGTGATTGGCACAAGGGGCGCGTCGCGCTGATTGGTGATGCGGTGCATGCCTCGACCCCACATCTGGCACAGGGCGCTGGCATGGCCATCGAAGATGGCCTTGTGCTGGCGGACGAGCTCGCCAAAGCTGAGACCCCAGAAGAGGCATTTGCCGCCTATCAAGCGCGCCGCATGCCACGGGTCGCGCATGTTGCCAAAAACTCTATTCGCATTGGCGATATGCAGATGGGCAAGATCCAGCCGTTCGATGTGGGCGAGCTTACTGGCCAGACCATCGGCATGATGTGTCAGCCTATCTGATCCTGATCTAACTCTCTCAAAAGGAACGTCGCTTATGGCCATGTTTGACTATTTCCCCAACTACGTCTGGAACCTGTCCGTTTCCATCGCAATGGCCAGTGGCGCAGAGCTGGGGGAAATCATGGACATGTGTCAGCCTCTGCTGGCCAAGGCAGAGGCGGGCGAGGACGCCGGCACGGCCGAGTTCATGCGGGAATGGATGAAGGTCGCTGACAAACTGGTGGAACTTGCCGCCGAAGACGAAGCCAAGGGCCGGCTCTTGTCCGCTGGGCCAAAGCTTCAGCGCGCCGCTTTGTATTACCTGACCGCAGAGCGGATGCAGGCCCATGGCAGCGAAAACCGGATTGAAACCTTTAAAAAGGGTCTGAGCAATTTTCTTAAGGGGACGCAATTCTCAGGCGAGACTGTCACCCGGATGGAGATCCCTTACGGCGACAAGGTTATTCCGGTGCTCTACACCCCCGCCATCGGCGTCGAGGGGCCCGCACCGGCTGTGGTCTATCTCAATGGGCTGGATAGCAACAAAGAGCTTCTTTACTGGTCGCGCCTGCCGCAAGAGCTGGCCAAACGCGGGATTGCCAGCCTCTGCGTAGATCAGCCCGGCACCGGTGAAAGCCTGCGCCTGCAAGGCATGCCCGCCATTCCCACGTCTGAGGACTGGGGAACGCCGGTGTATGAATGGCTCGCGGCGCGCGACGACGTGGACGCAGACCGCATCGGTATCACGGGCATTTCGCTGGGCGGGTATTATGCGCCGCGCGTTTGCGCCAATGAGCCGCGCTTTGCCTCAGGGGCCGTTTGGGGCGCCAATCACAACTGGGCCGAGGTACAGCAAAAGCGCCTCAAGCGCGAAGGCGAAAACCCGGTGCCGCATTATTGGCAGCACGTACATTGGGTCTTTGGTGCCAAGGATATGGAGGACTTCCATGCCAAGTCCAAGGACATGCACCTCAATGGCCAGATGGAAAAGATCAAGGTGCCCTTCCTGGTGACCCATGGTGAATTCGACCGCCAGATCAGCTTGGACTATGCGCACCAAAGCTATGACCAACTGGTCAACTCGCCGCGCCGCGAGCTGAAAGTCTTTACCCCGCGCGAAGGTGGTGTTGAGCACGTCGGCGCAGACAACATGAGTTTTGGCCGTGGCTATATCGCGGATTGGTTCGCCGAAACGCTCGGCGGGCGTCTGTCCTGATCATGGCGGACTATACACTACACGCTGCGCCCGGTGCCTGTTCCCGTGTTCCGCTGATATCGCTGGAAGAGGCGGGGGCAGACTATGATCTGGAACTGATCCGCTTCATGAAAGGCGAACACAAACGCCCCGACTATCTAGCGATGCATCCAGCGGGCAAAGTGCCGCTGCTGGTCACGCCAGAGGGGCCGCTGACCCAGAATGTCGCGATCGCGCGCTATCTGGGGCAGGTCTTTCCCAAGCTTCTGCCGCAGGCCAACGGAGCCTATGAGGCGGAAAAGATCACCGCCGATCTGGCCTTTTGCGCCGATACGTTGCACCCGATTGTGACGCGGATGCGCATGCCGATGTTTATGGTTGAGGGGCCCGAGGCGCAGGCCTCGGTCAAAGCCAAGGCCATGGAGGCGATGCAACCCATGGCCAAGGTGGTGAACGACCGTCTGGCCCATGGCCCTTGGTGGTATGGCGAGACCTGGTCGATTCTGGACGCCTATGTCTATTGGGTTTGGTTTCGTATCACCGGGTGCGGTTTTCGGGTCGAGGACTGCCCGGCTTGGGCCGCCCACGCCGAAGCCATGCAGGCACGCCCAGCGGTGCGCCGTGCCCTTGCCAAAGATGCCGCGCTGCAGGAGCGGCTTGAGGCCGACGGCCTCGCGCCCAAGATGCCATAAGGAACCTATGATGGCCTTTTCAGACATTCGACGCATTGTGACCGGGCATGACGACACCGGAAAGGCCATCGTTCTACAGGACGGGCCTTTGCCGCATGTGACCCGCCCGCCAACCCAGCCGGGCCTGGCTTTTCACGAAATCTGGAACACGGGTCAGATGCCAACGGTTCTGACGGCCCGCGAGGCGGAACCAACCGACCGTCACCGTGCCACGGCCCCGCCGGAAAACGGCACGATCATCCGCTTTGTGGATATCCCACCCGAAGGCCGCGAAGGTCCAGATTTTGACCGGGATCAGGCTAAGGAACTCTTTGATGCGGTTGGGTTGGGTGAAAACGCCGAACACACACTTAGCGGCCGCCACCCGCTGATGCACCGCACTGAAAGTGTCGACTATGGTGTTGTGATTGCAGGCGAGATCGTCTTGATGCTGGACGAGGATGAGGTCACCTTGCAGCCGGGGGATGTGGTCATCCAGCGGGGAACAATCCACGCATGGGCAAACCGTTCGGATGCGCCGTGCCGGATGCTCTTTGTTCTGACCGATGCCCGCTTTGATCCCGAATTGGCGGCTGGTCAGCAGGCGCAGGACGCGCGGGTTAAGGCCGGAAAGTGAGCGCCCGCGTTGTCATCACCGGGGCCGCGGGCTTTTTGGGGCAAGCGGTTGTTCGGCTCATGCTGGCTGATCCGAGGGTGTCACATGTGACCGCGAGCGATCTGATTCCCTGCGGCCTGTCGCACCCGGCTTTGACGGATCTGCCCTGTCGTTTAACGGATCCGGCCCTGTTGGCAGAGGTGGCGCGCGCCGATATTGTCCTTCACCTTGCAGCAACTTTGGGTGGGGCGGCAGAGGCGGACCCAAGCGCCGCCCGGCAGGTCAATCTTGATGCGACCTTTGGGTTGATTGAGGTCTGCCAAAGGGGCGCGCGTTTTGTGTTTGCCTCTTCGATTGCGGTTCTTGGCGAAACATCCGCGGAACGAGCGCCGACAATGGTCTATGGCGCGCATAAGGCGATGGTGGAAATCGCCATCGAAACCGCCACGCGGCGCGGCGAGATCGACGGGATTTCACTGCGTCCGGGCGGCATCGTGGCACGCCGGGATCAGAACTCAGCGCTGAAATCGGCCTTTTTGTCCCAAGTGTTCTGGGCCGTGGCCGAGGGCGTCGACTATGAGTTGCCCGTATCCCATGAGGCTCAGACTTGGTTAAGCTCAGTACACAACGTGGCGGCGCATTTTGCGCAGGCGGCGCTTGCCCCCAGCCTTGGCCCGGCGCGCAGCCTGACTTTGCCCATGCAAAAATGCCAGTTCAAGGCGCTGGTTGAGGCGCTAAAGGCGATTTTTCCAGAGAGCAAATCCACAGTCACCTTTGCACCAGAGGATGAGATGATGCGGCTATTTGGGCAGGCGCAACCACTTGATTTCACTCAGGCTCGTGCCGCCGGGTTCACGCCTGACGCCGATCTCGCTGCGCTGATCCGCGCCGCCCTACATCACGGAGAGACGATATGAAGCTTGCAACCCTACCAAACCAGACGCCCGATGGGCGTTTGCATGTGGTCAGCCGCGATCTAACCCGTTGCACCCCGGCCGAAGGCGTCACAACGATGCAGGCTTTGATCGAAGATTGGGAGGCGCTCGCCCCGGCGTTGGCCGCACAATATGAGACGCTGAACGCGGGTGGCGGCACCCCTTTTGTGCCCTCCGAGGCGTTGGCACCGCTGCCTCGCGCCTGGCAATGGCTAGATGGGTCGGCCTATGACAGTCACGGCGACCTGATGCAAACCGTGTTCAAACTGGAGCCAAACCCCAAGGGGCGCCCGCTCATGTATCAGGGCATGTCGCACCAGTTTTTGCCTGCAACCGCCGATGTTCCGCTGCCGTCCGAGCAGGACGGAATTGATTTCGAAGGCGAATTTGGCGTGATCTGTGACGAGGTGCCCATGGGGACCGATGCCGCCACGGCACTTGGCCATATCCGTCTTCTGGTGCAGATCAATGATTGGTCATTGCGCAGATTGGCACCGATCGAGATGAAAACCGGCTTTGGCTGGATTCAGGCCAAACCCGCCTGTTCCGTAGCACCAGTCGCCGTAACCCCGGATGAGCTGGGCAGCGCTTGGCGTGACGGGCGGGTTGACCTGCCGCTGGTGGTGGATTTCAACGGCACGCGGTTTGGTGCCGCCGAGGGCTATCATATGTCCTTTGGGTTCGACGAGCTTTTGGCCCACGCGGCGCATTCGCGGTCTTTGGTTGCGGGAACGATACTTGGGTCGGGCACCGTGTCGAACGAGAATTTCCGCGAGATCGGATCATCCTGCATTGCAGAGCGACGCGGGATCGAACTGCTCGACACAGGCGCACCAAAAACCGACTACATGAAATTTGGCGATGGCGTTCGGATGGAATGTTGCCTGCGTGACGGCACACCCTTGTTCGGTGTGATTGACCAGAAAGTTGTGCCTAACGGCTAAATTTGTCGTCCTGATTGGCGTGCGCACATGTGCGGTCAAATCCTGTTCGTACATCGGACGGGGGGCTGGAGGCTGGACGGCAGAGACCGGGCATCGGTCTCGGAAATGTCAGGCATTAAAAGGTTTAATTTTACTTGTTCCAATGGGTTAGCCCATATCAAAACGATCTAAATAGGGAGGAGAACTGCAATGAAATCTCTTTGCAGCACGATTTTTTGCGGGGTTCTGGCATTGCCGGGCGTCGCGGCAGCTGAATTCACGACAGGTGCTCAATTGGTGCTTGGCTATGGTGAGGTTGACGGGGAGGGCGAGGGCTACGGCATCCTTGATTTCAACATGGGCAACAAACATGATCTAGGTGCGGTGAAACTGTCGTGGGACGTCCGGCTTCGCGCACGCACCGATCAGGATGAAATCGGTGACGTTGAAAACAACAATATTGATGGCGCGATCGAATTCGAATTCGGAGGCGGCGGCAAACTTGGCTTTACCACCTTCATAGAAACCTATGACCAAAAACCTTGGGCAGATGGTGATCTCTTCAACCGTGGTTCCGTCGGTGTTTTCCCGGTCATCCAAAAGCAATATGATGGTGTCAGAGACAGCCAATTCACTGCGGGTGGCCCGTTTGGTAAAAAAGTCGATCCCGATCTTCTTTTGACCTATTCCAATGACATCGGCCGGGTCGGCTTTGAATTGACGGCAAACGTTCTGGGCACTTGGGACGGCTATACACGTTCCGAAATGGCCAACGAAGGTGAAAATTTCGCTTTGGCTGAGGCTAAGTTCACTCTACCGACCAAAGGTTATGGCATC
This sequence comes from Pelagimonas sp., assembly GCF_058892305.1. Lineage (NCBI taxonomy): Bacteria > Pseudomonadati > Pseudomonadota > Alphaproteobacteria > Rhodobacterales > Roseobacteraceae > Pelagimonas > Pelagimonas sp. Next base: position 3,747 of record NZ_JBZXVN010000059.1, on the reverse strand, counting down.
TATAGCCTCAAGGTGAACGACATTGGCGACGCCGAGATGCAAGTCGTCTATCCCATTCGTAAGATCGGCTTGACGTTGATCGGCCGTTATTCGATCAACGAAGGCAACTTTGATCAATACCGTGGCAACTTGGGGGCGATTTACCGTCATAAGGGCGGTGGCCTATTCAAGGGGGCCTTTCTGGCTCATGCCTTTAATGACACCGCCTCACGTTCGACATTGGGTCTGACATTTGGTCAGGACAATTGGGAGATGAAGTTCGCTGGGGACACCGATGGCGATTACGCTTTGGAAGGGTCCTATTCTTTCTCTGACACCACATCTTTGTTGGTTGGCTGGGACAGTGGCTTTGAAAATGATGGTGGTCCCGGTAACGGATTTGATGACGCTGCATTCCCTGCTCCGGTCTTTGCCGCGGGGCGCGACAGTGCCTTTGAAATCGCACTTGTTCAGAAGTTCTAGGCAACAAGATTGAGTTCTCTGGTGACCCCTTTGGGGGCTAAAGGGACAAAAACTAAAGAGACCGGGCGGGACACATTCCCGCCCGGTCATTTTTCATTTGGGTCTTTTTTACTTGGCTCTGGCTTTAACCTGCCTGAAGGGGCTGAACCTGTATCTCATTGGGAATATTTGTTAATTCCAGGCGACGTACGAGATAGGGCGGGGCATAGGTTTTGCAGGCACCGCTTTTCAGAAACGATTTTCTGGCTACTATTTTTCTAGCCGCGATTGGGCAAAAGCACCGGATCGGCGTTCGGGGGCACGATGCGCTCACCAGATCGCGGCCCAGAAACCGAGGCGGATTATCAGCCAGGTTTTGGGCCAAGGGCGAATTCGCCCTGTTGGCTTTAGGATTGGGGATCAGGCTCAGGTTGTTCATGGCCGGGCAGGGCAGAACATTCGGTAAAGACCCGTTTTCTACAGGTTGCGCAGATTGACAGATCCATGTTTGCAATCGCCGCCGCCAAGGCATCCCCTTTGGAAATATGCAGGTGGTCCTCGCCGATCTCTTCGAGCACCTGAAAGCGCCGCAGACATTCCAACAGGGGCGGAAAGAGCGCGACGATGTGGAAACTTCCACCCTCTGCGCGGATTTCACGGGCCGCATGAATCAAAAAGTCAGCCCCTGAAAGATCAATCTTGCCGACTCCTTTGAGGTAAAAGATCACATGCTTTTGGCCTTTGCGCTTGGTGCGCAGCGCTGTCCATTCCTCTTCGACATGTTCGACTGAGCCGAAATAGAGCGGGCCGTCAAGCCGCACAACCATCAATTGCGGACATTCGGGCAGGCCATGCAAGGCCGCATTGCGAAATTTTCGGCGCCCGCTGGCGGCCTCAACCGGGGCACTGACCCGCAAAGAGGGGTGCGCGCTGTCGTAGATAAAAACCGAGAACGAGGCGATGACGCCGATATAGATCGCGAAATCCAACTCAAGCAACAGGCCAGCGGCCAGCGTTAGGAGGAGGATCAAGGTTTCGGGGCGCGACGTCTTGATGATGTGCTTGATCTCTTTGCGGTCGATGAGACGCCAGGCCACAAAGAGGATCAGCCCCGCCATGGCGGGTTTTGGGATTGCGGTGATGTAAGTGCCAAATAGCAGCAAGATTGCCGCAAGAAACAGGCTTGCTGAGATAGCGGACAGCGGGGTTTGGGCCCCGGCCTCGGCGTTGACCCCAGACCGGGTGAACGAGCCAGAACCTGCGTAGCACTGAAAGAAACTGCCGATGCTGTTGGACAATCCCTGTGCCACGATCTCTTGGTTTGGGGCAAAAGTTTCATGTCGGCGCAGGGCAAATGTCCGCCCGATCGAAATCGCTTCGAGCAACCCAACAAGCGCCACCGCCGCCGCACCCGAGGCGAGCAGGGCGACGTCTGACAGGTCGATTTGTGGAGTGTGAAAGCTGGGCAGCGCGGCCGGGATCGCGCCGAGCATTTCGACACCTTTGTCGGCCGCACCTGTCACGGCCGCGGTGGCGGCACCCGCAACCAAAGCAATGAGAAACCCAGGCAACCGAGGCGCATAGCTTTGGATCGAGGCCACCGTGACAAAGGTGACGGTCGCGATCACAATCGCGAGGGCATTGACCTCAGGCGCGGCTTCGGCCACGCGGATCAACCGCTCGACCACATTGCCGCCGCCGTCAATTTTGACACCAAAGGCTCCCGCGAGCTGGCTTACTCCGATCAACAAGGCCGCCGCCGCCGTAAAGGCCACGATCACCGAATGCGAAACAAAGGACACCAAGCCGCCTAATCGGGCCAATCCGGCGATGATTTGAAACAGCCCGACCAGCAATGTCAAAAGCAGTGCCAGTTCAATGTAACGCGCACTGCCCGGCACGGCCATGCCTTCGAGGGTGGCGAAGAGCAGCGCAGAAATCGCCGTGGTTGGGCCGGAAACCATGACCATCGACGATCCAAAAAGTGCGGCCACAATGGCAGTGATCATCGCGGTATACAGACCATATTCAGGTGGCAGACCGGCGATGGTTGCAAAGGCCACCCCTTGCGGCAGGACAATGGCTGCATTGGTCAGACCTGCAAGACAATCGGCTTTCAGGGAAACAGGGGTTGTCTTGCGCAGCCATTCGCGGGCTGGAAAGAGGCGAAGTTGAGTCATCGTAACTTTTCGGATTTGGACGCAATAATGCGCGATATGTTAGCGCCTGCTGCGCTGGTTTTTCTCGTTTGTCTTAAAGGCTGAAAGTCCTGCTGTGCAAGGGATGTTTGAGCTGTTTTTTCCCATAAAAACCGGGCGCTCGGGCCGCGCCGGAAACTGTAGGAAACAGGCCGGTTTTTTGCTCCAATTTTGGCGCTGTTAGTGGGGGATTTACACTTGTCAGCGATTAGGCCGGATGGCTTATGCCCGCCCTTCAAAAGAGCGCCGGAACGAGTAGCGCGCCAGCTGCTTACCGACTTGGCAGTCACCAGTGCTGCGATTTTCGAAACTACGGCTCGCAGCAAGGAAGACCCGGACTTTTGTGCCAAAGGTTGCTACGCTTGTTTCAGGTCGGCCATCTGCTGATCAGGCCCTTCATCTGAAATTCCATTGGCGCTTGGCTCCGCTTATGCGGCGATCCCATTGGTTTCCGCAGAACGCTCGAAGCTTGAGCGGACCCCGTTGATCAGTTTGGGAAACGTCGTTTCGAATATCCAGCGAAAGTCAAAACCTGTGTATCCAAGGGGTAGGACTAATAACCAGAAGGGAACGGGTGTCGCGAACGCGATTGCGGAGAGGAAGACTTTTGGTGATCTGTCCTGGAAGGTTGATATGCGTCACAAGTATTTGGTGAAAAACAACATTCTCTCAGTTCGGTTGCGCCTTTGTAGCGGCGTTTGTCGTGCTTGACGGTTTCCTTGCGCGTCATGTGGCCGGGGAAGCTGGGTCCTGTGTCCGTGTCTACAAAGATGTCGCGCATCCAATCTGCATCAAATGCTTGATCAGCAAGAAGCCAGTTGGCCTCTGGCAGACCGTTCATCTAAGCAAGTACAATAACTGACCTGCTGTGATAAAGACGCGGATGGATCGTCCGCTGGTGTCTGTGATCGCATGCAGTTTGATGTTCATGCCGCCTTTTATTGCCATAGGCTGACGGCCTGCTTGTCCATAAGCAAGTCGGGCAAGAAACATCCGTATTACCTCTGCCACGCTAAAGGATGCCCGAGCTATCGCAAGTCGATCCGCCGAGATGTGCTCGAGGGTGCGTTTGACCAATTGATGCCAAGCCTCAAACCATCCGAGGGCA